>CAKTER010000023.1 GCA_934552695.1 uncultured Eubacteriales bacterium | reverse complement strand
ACGCCCGCTCCAGCGTAAACTGGCCAATCTCCAAGGAGCGAATGCCCTTCAGCAAGGCCGCCTCGAAGGTGCTGCCAATGGACATGACCTCGCCGGTGGCCATCATTTTGGTGCCCAGCTTCCGGTCGGCGGAGCGGAACTTATCGAAGGGCCATTTGGGGATTTTGCACACCACATAGTCAATGGCCGGCTCAAAGCAGGCATAGGTTTTGCCCGTCACCGCATTTTCAATCTCATCCAGCCGGTAGCCCAGTGCAATCTTGGCCGAAACCTTGGCAATGGGGTAGCCGGTGGCCTTGGAGGCCAGGGCCGACGACCGGGACACCCGGGGGTTAATCTCAATCACGGCATAATCGAAGCTATTGGGATCCAGGGCAAACTGGACGTTGCAGCCGCCCTTAATCTCGATGGAATCAATGATATCGATGGCAGCCTTCCGCAGCATTTGGTACTCCCGGTCGCACAGGGTTTGGGCGGGAGCCACCACAATGCTGTCACCGGTATGCACACCCACCGGGTCCACGTTTTCCATAGAGCATACGGTAATGCAGTTGCCGGCGCCGTCCCGGATCACCTCGAACTCGATTTCCTTCCAGCCCTTAATGCTCTTTTCAATCAGCACCTGCCCCACCCGGCTTAAGTGCAGGCCGTGGGACGCAATCTCCCGCAGCTGCTCCTCGTCGTCGGCGGCGCCGCCGCCGGTGCCGCCCAGGGTGTAGGCGGGCCGGACGATGACAGGATAGCCAATCTGGGAGGCAAAGTCCACCGCTTCTTCCACATCGGTCACAATCTTGCTTTCCACAATGGGCTGGTTGGTGCGCTCCATCAGCTTTTTAAAGCTGTCCCGGTCCTCGCCCTCCTTAATGGATTCGATAGAGGTGCCGATGACCTTCATGTGGTACTTTTCCAAAATGCCCTTATCGTACAGCTCGCAGGCCAAATTTAAGCCCGTTTGCCCGCCCATGCCCGCAATAATGCTGTCGGGGCGCTCCTTGGCAATCACCTTTTCCAAAAACTCCACGGTCAGGGGCTCCAAATAGGTTTCGTCGGCCATCCCCCGGTCGGTCATAATGGTAGCGGGATTGGAATTGACCAAAACCACCTCAATGCCCTCCTGCTTAATGGCCTCGCAGGCCTGGGTGCCGGAATAGTCGAACTCGGCAGCCTGTCCAATCACAATGGGGCCGCTGCCAATGACCAGTACTTTTTGAATGGTATTATCCTTAGGCACGATCCATGCCCCCTTTCACAACTTCCAACATCTTGTCGAACACCACGCCGGTATCCAGCGGCCCGGGGCTGGCCTCGGGGTGGAACTGGACGGAGTATACCGGCAGGCTCTTGTGGGCAATGCCCTCCACCGAGCCATCGTTGATGTTGGTAAAGGTCACCTCTACATCCTCCGGCAGGTTGCAGACCTCGTATTCGTGGTTTTGAGAGGTAATATACACCCGGCCGGTGCGCTCATCCCGCACAGGATGATTGGCGCCGTGGTGGCCAAACTTCATTTTCCGGGTTTGGCAGCCCAAGGCCAATCCAATGAGCTGATGGCCCATGCAAATGCCTATCACCGGCAGCTTCCCGATCAGGGCCTTTACCGTTTCCAAAATCTCCGGCACATCCATGGGGTCGCCGGGGCCGTTGGACAAAAACAGGGCGTCGGGCTTTACCGCCAAGATTTCTTCCGCCGGGGTAAAGGCCGGGAACACCGTAATGCGGCAGCCCCGCTTTTGCAAGTCCCGCAAAATCCCCCGCTTGGCGCCCATGTCCAAAAAGGCAAAGTGGACGCCGGAGCCGGGCAGCTCGTAGGGCTCGGCAATGGTGCATTCCCGGATGACGTTTTTGTTGTTTAGGGACTGGAACTTCTGCTTAATCTGCGAGGCGGTCATATCCGCCCCCCGGGTGGTGATAATGGCCCGCATATTCCCCTCGTCCCGCAGCATTTTGGTCAGGGCCCGGGTGTCAATCCCCTCCATGCCCATCACCTTATTCTGCTTTAAATAGCTGTCCAAATCCAGCTCACACCGCCAGTTGTTGGGATGGCGGCACAGCTCCCGGACAATGAGCCCCCGCAGGCGAATGCCCTCGGACTCCATGTCGTCCAGATTGATGCCGTAGTTGCCAATCAGCGGGTAGGTGCAAACCACCAGCTGGCCGCAATAGGAGGGGTCGGTCAAAAGCTCCTGATACCCGGTCATCCCGGTGTTAAACACCACTTCCCCCACCGTTTCCTTTACATACCCAAAGGCCGTGCCGTGAAAGCGGGCCCCGTTTTCCAAAATCAGTTGTGCTTTTATTGTCTTTTCCATCAGCCAATCCATCTCCTCAAGTCTTCCCGCATTTCCACCACCGCAGCCCGAGCCGCTTCCCCGTAGCTGTATTCGTCAAAGCCTTCCTTTTTCTGGTAGGCCGCTATAATCCCCCGGGAGGAATTTACAATAGCCCCCCGGCCCTCCTTATCGAAGCAGACCGCCAAATCCTCGGCCTTCCCTCCTTGGGCGCCATAGCCCGGCACCAAAAAGAAGGTGTGGGGCATAATCTCCCGCAGGCGCTTGGCCTGAGCCGGGTGGGTCGCCCCCACCACAGCGCCCATGGCGTGGTAACCGTACCGGCCCATAAAGGGCTGGCCCCATTCCTCTACCAGTTGGCCCACATGCTCGTACAGGGTTTTATCCCCCACCATCAAATCCTGTAGCTGCCCGCTGTGAGGATTGGAGGTTTTGACCAGAATAAACAGCCCCTTGCCATATTCCCGGCAGCTTTTAAAGTAGGGTTCTACCGAGTCGATGCCAAGGTAGGGGTTGATGGTAATCATATCCTCCCCAAACACTTCTGTCAACTCTCCCTCGATGGTTACCCGGCCAATGTGCCCGTCGGCATAGGCCTCGGCGGTGGAAGCAATATCCCCCCGCTTTACGTCGCCGATAACCACCAGCCCTTTTTCCCGGGCGTAGGCAATGGTGCGGATGTAGGCGTCAATCCCTGCCGCCCCCAGCTGCTCGTACATGGCCACCTGGGGCTTCACCGCCGGGACCAGGTCGGCCACAGCGTCGATGATCCCACAGTTAAACACAAAAAACGCTTCCGCCGCCCCCTCCGGGGTCTTTCCGTAGCGGGAAAACGCCATTTCCTTAATGTGGCGGGGGACAAAGCTCAGCCGGGGATCCAGCCCCACCACAATGGGGCTGCCGGTTTGGTCGATTTTTTCAATCAATCTATCTACAATCATTCCGTCAATTCTCCTTCCGCTACTACCATACGCCCCTGGGCCAGAGTATACAGCACCCGGCCCTGCACCGGCCGCCCGTCAAAGGGCGTGTTTTTCCCCTTGCTGGCGAAGCTTTGGGCGTCAATCTCGTACCGGGCCGCCGGGTCTACAATGGCGATGTCGGCGATACCGCCCACCTCCAGCCGTCCCAGGTCGCTGCGGCCCAAAATCTCCGCCGGGCCAAAGGTCAGCTTGCCCACCAGCTCCAGCGGGCTTAAAATCCCGGTCTCCACCAGCTCCGTCACCCCCAGGGGCAGAGCCGTTTCCAGCCCCACAATGCCAAAGGCGCAGTCCTCATACTCCCGGTTCTTTTCTTCTACAGCGTGAGGCGCATGGTCGGTGGCAATGGCCCCGATGGTGCCGTCTTTTAGGCCCTGCAACAGGGCCGCCCGATCCTCCCGGCTCCGCACAGGCGGGGCCATTTTGGTATTGCCGTCGTAATCCGTAATGTCCTCGTCAATCAGCGTAAAGTGGTGCGGCGTTACCTCCGCCGTGATTTGGCTGCCCCGCTGCCGGGCTTCCCGCACCAGCTCCACCCCCCGCTTGGTGCTGAGATGGCAAATGTGCAGGGGGATGCCCACGGCCTCGGCCAGAATAATATCCCGGGCGATAATCACATCCTCGCTCTCCCGGGAAATGCCCTTTAGGCCCAAAAGCTGTGCCTGGGGCCCGGCGTTCATGCTGCCGCCGGCGGACAGGTTTTTATCCTCGCAATGGTCAAAAATCGGCAGGCCGAACATTTTGGCATAGGTCATGGCCGACCGCAGCAGCCCGGCATTTTCCACGCTTTTGCCGTCCTCGCTTAAAGCGCAGGCCCCGGCCTGGGCCATGGCCCCAATCTCCGCCAGGGTCTCGCCCTGCTGGCCTTTCGTGATGGCGCCGATGGGCAGCACCCGCACCACGCCCTCCCGCCGGGCCTTTAGCTGAATGTATTCCACTATAATATCGGTATCCGTTACCGGGTCGGTATTGGGCATGGCGCACAGGGTGGTAAACCCGCCCTTCGCCCCGCTCCGGGTCCCGGTAGCAATGGTTTCTTTATACGTAAAGCCCGGCTCCCGCAGGTGGGTATGCAGGTCGATAAACCCGGGGCAAACCCACAAGCCCTCAGCGTCAATCACCCGGTCGGCGGGCTCGTTTAAGCCCTCGCCCATGGCCACAACGGCCCGGTCCTCCACCAAAACATCCATCACCTTATCCGTGCCGCTGGCCGGATCCAATACCCGGCCGCCTTGAATCAGAATACGCATTCCTTTTTGCCCCCTTCCACCAGAAGCTTTAAAATGGCCATCCGTACAGCCACCCCGTTTTTCACCTGAATGTTGATTACCGAATTTTTGCTGTCGATGACCTCCGTAGGGAATTCCACCCCCCGGTTCACCGGGCCGGGATGCATAATGAGCACATCCGGCTTCGCCTCCGCCAGCATCTGGCTGTTCACGGAAAACAGGTTCCGGTACTCGTTGACCCCGGGGAAGGGCATTTTTTTCTGCCGCTCAAACTGGACCCGCAGGCCCATCACCACGTCGGCGCCCCGGACGGCCTCCCGCACGTCGGGGGTCACCTTTACCCCCAACGCCGCCGCCCCGCCCAACAGGGTGCTGGGCCCGGCCAGGGTCACCTCCGCCCCCAGCTTTTGCAGGCCGAACACGTTGCTGCGGGCCACCCGGCTGTGGCTGATGTCCCCGATGATGGCCACCTTTAAGCCCTCAAAGCCGCCCTTGCGCTCTCGGATGGTAAACAAGTCCAGCAGTGCCTGGGTGGGATGCTCGTTGGAGCCGTCCCCGGCATTCACCACATGGGCCGCTACGTTTTTGGCCAAAATATGGGGGGCGCCGGTTTTGTTGTGGCGCATAATCATAATCTCCACCCCCATCTGGTCCAGGGTTTTCCCGGTGTCGATGAGGCTTTCACCCTTGCTCACGCTGCTGGTGGAAACCCCCAAATCCTGCACCGTAGCCCCCAGATATTTCCCTGCCAGCGCAAACGAGGTTTTGGTGCGGGTGCTGTTTTCATAAAACAGCGTCACAATGCTGGAATTCCGGATGGTATCCACCCGGCGGCTGCTGTCGTCGATCCGCAGCTTCATGTCCCGGGCCACATCCAAAATCGTCAGGATATCCTCTTTGTCCATGGTTCGCAGTCCTAAAATGTCCTTTTGTTTTAACATAATTCCCTCCGCTGTTTTAGGCAAAAGAAAAGGCAATCCTGAGAATGCGTCTCAAAATTGCCTACGGTTTAAAGAAAACCACCCTTGCGGGATACAAACACTGGGCTTGTGAATCAAAAAAGGGGCGAAATAGAGGGCCATGCTGTTCTGTGCCTGTTTCATACTTCTTCCTCCTTTTGATATTTTAAAGATTTTATCATTTTCCTGCTTTTTTTGTCAATTCCATTCCGGCCAAAAAACCGTAGAAAATCCCCGGCTGTTTGCCCCTTTCTTTGTGTACTTTTATTTCCCTTCCCTTTTCCTGCCGCAAACAGAGAAAAACCACATTTGCCACATCTTTTTATTGGCTTTTTCTTTAATCTATTGTATAATTGATTAGTTAAAAACTATGCCGCTTTTCCAAATCGGCATTGTACCGAGGTTTTAATATGGATAAGGAACGGATTCAAAATGCCGTGCGGGAGATTCTGTTGGCCATCGGGGAAGACCCCGACCGGGAGGGCCTGCTGGATACCCCCCGCCGGGTAGCCGCTATGTACGAGGAGATTTTTGCCGGGCTGGGCAAAAACCCCTTGGATGAGGCCCGGGTGTTTACCGAGGACTACCCCCATGAGCTGGTGGCCGTGCGGGACATCCCTCTCTATTCCGTGTGTGAGCATCACCTCATGCCCTTTTTCGGCAAGGCCGCCGTGGTCTATCTCCCGGCCGGGGCTCAGGTCCTGGGCCTAAGCAAAATTGCCCGGATGGTAGACACCCTGTCCCGGAAGCCCCAATTACAGGAGCGCTTGGGCTATGAGATTGCCATGGCATTGGAACAGGCGGTTCCTACCGCCGGGGTGCTGGTCTGCATCCAGGCCGAGCATACCTGCATGACCATGCGGGGCATTAAAAAGCCCGGCTCGCAAACCCTCACCATCGCCAGCAGCGGCGTGCTGCGTACCGACGAGACCCGGCGGCAGGAGGCTTTGTCTCTGCTGGGGCTGCACTAAGCCGGGGCTGTGCTAAAAGGAGAAACTCATGCAAATCGGAAGTCAGGCGTTCCCTCTGGGGGAACGTACCTATATTATGGGGATTTTAAACGTAACCCCCGACTCGTTTTCCGACGGCGGCCGGTTTGACCGGCTGGATACCGCTTTGGCCCACGCCGAGCAAATGCTGGCCGAGGGCGCCGATATTTTGGATGTGGGCGGCGAGTCCACCCGGCCCGGCCACACCCAAATCTCCGACAAAGAGGAAATTGCCCGGATTCGCCCCGTTATCGAGGCTCTGCGAAGCACCTATCCGCAGGCCGTTATTTCGGTAGACAGCTACAAGCCCGCCGTGTGCCGGGCAGCGCTGCTGGCCGGGGCCGACCTCATCAACGATATTTGGGGCTTTCGGTACGATTCGGCCATGGCCCCGTTGGCAGCGGAGTTTGGTGCGCCTTGTTGCCTGATGCACAACCGCCCGGCCCCGGTAGCCGATGAGGTGTTCCCCCAAACCTATTTGGCGGAGCTTTCCGAATCCCTGCGGCTGGCCGAAGCCGCCGGGGTTCCCCGGGAAAAAATCATTCTCGATCCCGGCGTGGGCTTTGGCAAAACCTACGAGCAAAACCTGTGGGTGCTCCGGCACCTGTCCCTGCTCAAGGAGGTATTCGGCCTGCCGGTGCTGCTGGGTATTTCCCGCAAATCCGTGATTGGCCTCACCTTAAACACCCCGGTGGACGACCGGCTGGAGGGTTCTCTGGCCCTCAATGTGCTGGGCATTGCCCAAGGGGCCGATTTTGTACGGGTTCACGACGTCCGGGCCACCTGTCTGGCGGCCAAAATGACCGACAAGGTGCTGCGGGAGGGCGAACATGGCTGTTCCTTTAGATAAACTACACATCGAAAACCTACGGCTTTACGGCTACCATGGGGTGCTCCCCGAGGAGACCCGGCTGGGGCAACAGTTTGTTTTGTCCCTTGATTTGTTTTTGGATGCCAGCCCGGCGGGGCTTCGCGACGATTTGACCCTGTCGGTGGATTATGGAGCCGTTTGTCATTTTGTGCAGCAGGTTTTTACCGAGCAGGCCTACCAAACTCTGGAGGCTTGCGGCGAAAATTTGTGCCGCCGCCTGCTGCTGGCATTTCCCCGATTGGCCGGAGTAGGGCTGGAGCTGAAAAAGCCTGCCGCCCCCATCGGTACCCCTCAGGACTACGCCTCCCTCAGCCTTTCCCGGTTTTGGCACCGGGCCTTTGTGGGGCTTGGGACCAATTTGGGGGACAAAAAAGAAAACCTGCAAACAGCCCTCCAGCTGTTAAAAACCCCTGAAACCCAGGTGGTTTCGGTTTCCTCGTTTTATGTGACCGAGCCGGTGGGCTACGCCGATCAGGACAACTTTTTAAACGCCGTGGCCGAGCTTCGGACCCTGCGCTCCCCCCGGGAGCTGCTGGCTCTGGCCCAGTCCATCGAACAGGAGCTGCACCGGGTCCGTACCATTAAAAACGGGCCCCGCACCATCGACGTAGACATTTTGCTTTACGATGACCTGGTTACCGACGACCCGCTGCTGACCCTGCCCCATCCCCGGATGACCGAACGGTTATTTGTACTCGTCCCCCTGGCGGAGATTGCTCCCTTGGCAGTCATCCCCCTTGCCGGGAAACGGGTTTTACAAATAAAAAATGAGCTTATGAAAGATCCACACTATCAAAAGGAGGTTACATTGCTATGAAAAAGTTATTTGCACTGCTGATGGTTGGCGCTATGGCCTTTGGTGCCCCGGCCTGCTCCAAGAACGACGCCGCCAACACCGAACAGAAGGAAACCAACGAACAGAACGGTGAGGAGACCCAAGGCGGCGCTGCCGACGGGAAGGTTTACCAGATTGCCACCGACACCACCTTCGCCCCCTTCGAATTCCAGGACGCCGACGGCAACTTCGTAGGCATCGACATCGACCTGCTGGCCGCCATTGCCGAGGATCAGGGCTTCCAGTATAATTTGCAGCCTCTGGGCTTCTCCGCCGCTGTGGCCGCAATGGAATCCGGCCAGGCCGACGGCGTCATCGCCGGCATGAGCATTACCGAAAAGCGGCAGGAAAGCTATGACTTCTCCGAGCCCTATTACAACTCCGGTGTTGGCATGGCTGTAAAGGCTGACAACGACGAAATCCAGTCCTATGCCGACCTGTCCGGTAAAACCGTTGCTGTAAAGACCGGCACCGAGGGCGCTACCTTTGCCGAATCCATTGCCGATGAGTATGGCTTCACTCTGGCCTACTTTGAAGAATCCCCTTACATGTACGAGGATGTAAAAACCGGCAACTCCGCCGCTTGCTTCGAGGACTACCCCGTACTGGGCTATGGCATTGCCCAGGGCAACGGCCTGAAGATGGTTGGCGAAATGGAACAGGGTTCCTCCTACGGCTTTGCCGTCCTGAAGGGCAACTGCCCCGAACTGATTGAAATGTTCAACGCCGGCCTGCAGAATTTGAAAGATAACGGAAAATATCAAGAAATTCTGGACAAGTACATCTCTGTGGAGTAAAATATAATAATAGGAAGTATGAGGTGCGGAGAACCTTGGGTTCCCCGCACCTTTTTCAAATCCTCGGTTTTAAATATTAGGTAAAGCGGTGGCATAAATGACTTTTGGACAGGTATGTGCAGAACTATACCCCTTGCTCTTAAAGGGCATGAGCGTAACCATTCAAATCACAGTGATTTCCCTCCTCATTGCTATGGTGCTGGGGCTTTTGTCCTGCGTCATGGGGATGTCGAAGCTTCTCCCCCTCCAATGGATTAGCAAGATTTATATTTGGCTTATCCGGGGTACGCCGTTGCTGGTACAGGTATTCTTTATCTACTTCGGGTTCCCGCAGCTGATGCAAATGATGGGCGTCGGCTTACGGCTAACTCCCTTTACCGCCGGTGTCATCACCCTAAGCCTCAACGCCGGGGCGTATATGTCCGAAATTTTCCGGGGCGGCATTCAGGCCGTACCCCCCGGACAGATGGAGGCCGCCCGCAGCCTGGGGCTTTCCCACGGCCGGGCCATGATGAAAGTCATTCTGCCTCAGGCCATGCGAATCTGTATCCCCTCCTTGGTCAACCAGTTTATTATTTCCTTAAAGGATACCTCCATTATTTCTGCAATCAGTTTGGCCGAAATCGTGTATCAGGCCAAAATTTACATGGGCCGCACCATGAAGTCCTTTTACACTTGGACGCTGGTAGGCGTCTTTTATCTAATTCTCATTACGATTATCACCATCATTTCCCGCCGGGTGGAAAGGAGGCTGCAAAACGATGAGCGATAATGCCAAGGTCGTCATTCAGGATTTACACAAAAGCTTCGGCAGCCTGGACGTTTTAAAGGGCGTGGACTTTTCTGTGGCCGAAGGCGAAGTGGTTTGCGTTATCGGCCCTTCCGGTAGCGGCAAATCCACCCTGCTGCGGTGCATCAACCTGCTGGAGCGGCCCACTTCCGGCATGGTTTTGGTGGACGGCATTGCCCTTACCGATAAAGGGGTCGATATTAACAAGGCCCGGCAAAACATCGGCATGGTGTTCCAGCAGTTTAACCTGTTCCCCCACTTAACGGTACAGGCCAACATTACACTGGCCCCGCTGGATTTAAAGCTGATGACAAAGGCCGAGGCCAACGAAAAGGCCCTAAGCCTGCTCCGGCGCATTGGGCTGGAGGATAAGGCGGCCGCCTATCCCCGGCAGCTCTCCGGCGGCCAGCAGCAACGGGTTGCCATTGCCCGGGCTTTGGCCATGAATCCGGACGTTATGCTGTTTGACGAGCCCACCAGCGCCCTGGACCCCGAAATGGTAGGCGAGGTACTGGCCGTTATGAAAGAGCTGGCTCAGGGCGGTATGACTATGATTGTGGTGACCCACGAAATGGGCTTTGCCCGGGACGTGGCCGACCGGGTGGTGTTTATGGCCGATGGCAACATTGTGGAGCAAGGCGTCCCGGAGGAAATTTTTACCAACCCCAAAGAGCCCCGCACCAAAGAATTTTTAAATTGTGTTTTATAAAATTTGTCTAACTTTTGGAGGTCACTTCAAACAGCCGTGCCGTCCGGCATGATAGATAACACGCAAAAACCCAGGCGCATTCTGCCTGGGTTTTTCTATACAAACAGTCCCTGCTTGTCCCGCAGCCGTTCCAGTTTTTCCAATACAGGCCGGGCCCCCACCCACAAAAAGCCGAAGGTAAACACCGCCTGCACCAAATCAAAGGGCAGCCCGGAAACAAAGGCCGCCATCAGCAACGGCCAGCTCGGCTTAGGCTGATACAAAAACACCATGGAGGCGTTCACGATTGGGCCATACACCAGCAGGGCCGCCCCGGCGCCAAACACCGCCAGTCCCCGGGGGCTTTTGTGTTTGCGGCCAAAAAAGCATAGCCCCGCCAAAAGCCCTGCCAGGCCCATGCCGACCATTTGCCAGGGCGTCCAAGGCCCCTGCCCAAATACCATGTTGGAAACCAGCATGGTGGCCGCCCCCACCAAAAAGCCGGTGGAGGGGCCCAACGCCGCTCCGGCCAAAATCACAATGGCCAGCACCGGCTTCCCCTGGGGTACCGCCATAAACAGCAGCCGCCCCACCAGTCCCAGCGTGATGAGGGCCGCCACCACCGCAATTTCCCGGGCGTGGGGCCGCCGCCCCTCAAACAGCCAAAAAAACGGAAGCAAAATCTCCAACAGCAGCAACGCCGAAACCACGTCGTACCGGGCCTGCCACACGGTGCTCCCCGCCCAAAGGGTCAGAGGAATCAACACGCAGGCTAAAGCTATCGGCCCCCAAGAGGCAATGGAATGGGGGGCGGAACCCTTCGCTTCGGTCATTTCCGGTTCCGCCCACGCTTCCGCTCTCTCTGCTCCGGCGGGGTCCGCCGCCGAGTCCTCCCGTTCCCCGGGCTTGTTTTCGGTTTTCTCGTCCCCCTGGCCCGTGCCATCGCCCGTCCCGGAGGTTTTCCCGCCGCAGGCCCACAGGACATCCGCTGCCGTCACCGCCCCGGGAATCAGTCCCCGGCTCATCCGGCTGGCCGCCGTAGTATAAAAGCTGTTTTGGCCAAAAAATTCCCTTAGGCTTCCCTCGGCTACCAAATCTCCGTCAAAAAACAAGCCGCACCGCCGGGCATGGGCCGCACAAAATTCCACGTCGTGGCTAACCAATAAAATCGCCTTCCCGGCAGCCGCCGCCTGGGCCAAAAGCGCCGCCAGCTCTGCCTTGGCCTGCCCATCCAACCCCTTGGTGGGCTCGTCCAGCAGAAGCACCTCCGGCTCCCTCAGCCATAGCAGCGCCAAAGCCGCCCGCTGCTCCTCGCCTCCGGAAAGGTCGAAGGGGTGCCGCTCCAACAAGCCCTCCAGCCGGCACAGCCGAATCACCTCGGCCTGCTGTTCCGGCGGCCCCGCCAGCTCCAGCTCCCGGGCCAGCGTGCTTTGAGTAAACAGCACCGAGGGCTCCTGGGGCAGCAGGCCCACTCGGCCCGTTGCCGTCACCCGCCCCCGCTGAGGGGACAGTACCCCGGCCAGCAGCCGCAGGGCCGTGGATTTTCCGGCGCCGTTCCCTCCCAACAGGGCCCGTATTTCGCCCCGGGCCAAGGTCAACGAAAGCCCCCGTACCACCTCCGGGCCGTCCTTGGTGTAGCGGAAATGCAAATCCTGTGCTGTCAGCAGCGTTTCCCCGGAGACCGGCTCCGGCTCCGGCAACAGCTCCCGCAAGGGCCGTCGCTCCCGGTACTCCATGAGCCAGCTCCGCCCGGCCTGCACCGTCAGCGGCGGCTCCCCGCTCTCTCCCAGCCCGGCAAACACCCGCAGCGGCGTGGGCATGGACAAAAACACCGGTGGCAGCGTGTGTTGCAATCCGGCTCCCACAGGCCCCGGCGGGCCTTGGGCCACCAAGCGCCCCCCGTCCAGCACCAACAGCCTTTGGGCATAGGGCAACACCGCCTCCAGCCGATGCTCGGAAAGGAGCACCGTGATGCCCAGCTCCCGGTTCACCCGGGCCAGCACCGCCAAAAACTCCTCCGCCGCCAGCGGGTCCAGCTGGGCCGTAGGCTCGTCCAGCAACAGCAGCCGGGGCCGCAGGGCCAGGGCCGCCGCCAGATTGACCCGCTGTTTTTGCCCGCCGGAAAGCTGGGCCACCGGCTTATGAAACAGCTCCTGTAGCCCAAAAAACGTAGCCACTTCGGCCACCCGGGCCCGGATTACCGGAGTCGGCATCCCCAGGCTTTCCAGACCAAAGGCCAGCTCGTGCCACACCGTATCGGTCACCATCTGCCGCTCGGGATTTTGGAACACAAAGCCGATGTTTTCGGCCACCTCCCGGTCGGTCAGGCAATCCTGCGGGCAGCCATAGTAATCAATCGTCCCCCTCCGCTTCCCAAAGGGCGCAAGGGCCGGAGAAAGCAGCCGCAGCAGAGTGGATTTCCCACTGCCCGAAGCCCCGCACAGGGCCGTAAAGCTGCCCGCCGGCAGGGAAAACGACACGTCCGTTAGCGCCGGTTGGGCTTCCCCCGGATATATAAAGCTCAGGTTTTGGACTGCCACCGCTTCCACTGCCAAGCCTCCCTTCCATCCATCCACACCGGTAAAAAGGCAAATACCCCGTAAGCCAGCCACAGGCTGACCCCATAGGCCCCCGGCTGGGCCCAGCGGATGCGGGGATAGTATTGCCAAAACAACTGGCCCCGGCAGGCGCCGATAAGCACCCACAGCCCACACCCGGCCAAAACCAGCAGAGCCGCCCTGTCCCGGCGCTGCCATTGGTACAGCGAAAACGCCGTGCGCCCCGGCAAGCCGTAGCCCCGGCTCCGCATACTGTCCGAAAGCTCCACGGCCCCGTCCAGCGCCCAGGTGGTCAGCCCCGAAAGCATTTGCCCCCCGGCCCGCAGCCGCTGCCGCAGGTTTTCGGCTTGGGGCCGCCGTCCCAAGGCCCGCTGGCCCTCGGCAATCTGCCGGGCCCGCTGCTCAAACCGGGGCAAAAACCCCAGCACCAGCGTCACCAAAAGTGACAGCACCGGCAACACCCGGCCAAACAGGTACACCACCTTGTCGGTGGTCAAAATCCGGTTGAGATAGGCAAACCACAGCAGAACCACCCACAGCAGGGCGCCGGCCCCTGCTCCGTAGGCCATGCTTTCCAGCGTCAGGGGGTTGCCATCGGGCAAATATCCCAACACCGTCACGCCTTGATGGCTGATGAGTGGGTTCAGCAGTGCCATAGCCAAAGCCAAAATCCAGGCCCGCCGCAGCCACCGGTCCGCAGGCGGCAAAAAACGGCGGCAGCTCAGGGCCGCCGCCAGGGAAATGGCCAGGCACAAGGGGTGCCGCAGGGTCATTCCAAACCCCAACACGCCCACAAAATACACCAGATTTACCACCGGATGACAGGCGGCAAACCCCTGTCGGTTTGGCACGGCACACCCCCCTTTCGTTGATGCTAATACGCTCCCAGACTGTACAGCCATTCGATGGTATCCCCGTCGGCCACCTCCACCGCCGAGCAGCCTACCGATGGGTATTCCCCGTTCACCCTGTACGTCCAGCCCGACAGGTCG
>CAKTER010000022.1 GCA_934552695.1 uncultured Eubacteriales bacterium | reverse complement strand
CCAAGAGAACTTTTTCGATGTCCTGAGCAGCAGCGGGATTTTGCAGGAAATGCCCACGAATACCAATTTTGAATTCGATTCCCGTTATTCCAAATCCGACTATATTCCCCGGATTCGGGAGAAAATCGAAAGCAATAGCCTTCTCAATTGGGAGGGTTGTACCTGGGCCTTTTTGGGCAACGCCAAGCGGGCAGACCAGCAGTATCTGCTGTGGACGTCTCTAAATACCGACACCATCGGTGGCGACCAGAAGATTCCGGTCATTATCCAAACCGGCGACGGAAAGTACTATGTTTCGGAAACGACCACCCAGGAGCGCACCATCAAGGGGTTTACGTATGTCACCGTGTCGAAACACCTTGCCTTTAAAAACGAGGATGGCGAAAACGAATACCAGAAGCTTTTGGACGCCGGGACAAAGTACAGCTCTTTACAGGACGCCTATAACGCCTATACTAAGGCCCTAACAAACTCCCCTTACGGTGGGCAAGCGCAGTCAAATCCCTGATTGGCTCTTTCCCTGCGGGGCCGAAGTCCCGCAAGCCTGTTGGCCGCCGATTTCCCTCGTTGCGCTTTCGCCGCCTCGTTCCGATGCCAAACAACAAAACCGGTATGTCAGGCTTTTTCCTGCCTGCATACCGGTTTTGTTATCGTATTCTAAACTTTAAAACAAACTCCACGCCGGCCCTTTTCCCGGCAACCCTCTCACCGCTTACTTTTCGTATACAGCTGTTTCCACCGGTTGGGGCAACCGGGTAACCCGTATCTCCTCAATCCGTTTTTCCTCAATGTGAACCACTTGAAACAGATAGCCGTCAATCTCCACCTGAGGGTGCTCTCCCTCCGAGGGGATACGGCCCAAAAGCCCAATCAAATACCCGCCGATGGTTTCATACTCGTCCTCCGGCAGAGGGATTTCCAACTGCTCTGCCACATCGGAAATGGGGGCCGTACCGCTAATCAAAAACGTGTCCTCCCCCAGGGATTCAATATCCTCTTTTTCCTCCTGGTCGTATTCGTCGAAAATGTTGCCCACAATCTCTTCCAGCAAATCCTCCATGGTCACAATCCCGGCGGTCCCGCCGTATTCGTCGATGATGATAGCCATGTGGTTTTTGGCCTTTTGCATGGCCTCGAACAGCTCGTCGGTCTTTTTGGAAAACGGCACAAAAAACGGCTCCCGCAGCAGGCTTGGCAAGTCAAACCCCGTTTTTTCCCCCTCCAGCACCCGTTCGGCCAGGCACCGCACCAAATCCTTTACATGGAGAATGCCTACCACATCGTCGATATTCTCCCGGTACACAGGAATGCGGGAATACTTTTCCTCGGTGACAAGCTTGACCACCTCTTCAAACCCGGCATCGATGGGCAACGCCACAATATCCGTCCGATGGGTGCAAATATCCCCCGCCAACGTATCCTTAAAGTCGAAAATGTTCTGAATCATCTCCATCTCATTTTCTTCTAAGGTGCCGTTGTCGTTTCCTGCTCCCAGCAAATATTTAATTTCCTCTTCGGTATCGGCGGTATCCAAATCCGCCGCCGTCACCCCGGCCGCCTTGGCCAGCCGGATAATCAGTTTTTTAAACAAACCGGTTTTCCCCTCCGTGGGTCATATTTCCTTTTTAATATCAGTGTATATGGTAATGGGCGCCAAGTCAAGCCCTGCGCCCCGGAGAGCTGCACCCTTTGGCTGCCGTCTACATAGAATACACCAGACCAAAACCAAAAAGGATGTTTTTTATGGGAGCTTTTGAACTGCGGGCCATGGCCCAAAACTGTGACAGCTGCTGCTCCAATCTGGCCAACGGCGTCAGCACCGGCCGCAGCGAGGACTGCATTATTGCCTACAAGATTTACGACCAGTGCCGGGTGCAGGAATGCCTGACCGGCGAAATGATTGGCCCTGCCCGGGCCGCCGAGGCCAGCAACTGCTGTGGCTTGCCCCTGCGGGAAGGCGATAAGATTGTCCCGCCCCCCAACGCCGCCGCCGTTTCCATCCGGGACCTGGAGCTGAGCCAAATCCAAATCCTCAGCAAAACCCCCAACGCCGTCCGCTGCGGCTATTGGGATGTGGAAGTAAAGTATGTGTTCCGTTACGGCCTTCTGTTCCGGTCGGCCACGGGCCAGCGCATTTGCTGCATGGAGGCCACCAGCGCCTACACCTTAAAGCTGACGCTCTTCGGCTCCACTTCTACCAACGTGGTGGTCAGCAACGATATGTTTAACGGCATTGACCTGTGCCCCGGCACCGGCCCCTTTGTGTCGGTGGAAGGCAAGGCTGTGGCACTGGCCGCCACCCTGCGCTATCCCAAAACCTGCAACAACAATTGCGGCTGTGGGTGCGGCTGCGGCTGCGGTTGCTGTGCCAACGATTGCAAGGACAGCGATTGCGGCTGCTGCTACGACGAGGACGCCCTGTCGGCCCAACCCTCCTCGGTGTGCGTCACCATCGGCCTGTATTCCATCGTCAAAATCTTCCATCAGGTCAATTTGATGGTACCCAACAACGGCATTTGCATTCCCGGCGAATGTGCCGGAACCTCCGCCGACGGCTGCCCCTGCGACAGCTTTTATGAGCTGGACTTCCCCATGGAGCTGTTTGCGCCCCCGGCAAAATGCGAAAAATCCAACACCGGGAACAACGGCTGCCGCTGCTAACCGGCTCGCCCCGCTCCCTTGGCGGAAGCCCGTCAAGCCCGTCACAGCATGTCCCGTCATCCCTTTTCTCTTCCTGTTCTTAAGCAAAAGGCGCTGCTCATGCAGCGCCTTACTTTTATGCTTTTTTTATACTTCTTCTTATTTTTCTACGGATTCTTCCGTATCCCGAAAAATCCTTAAGCCGTTCCAAAAATCCTCATCCACCCGGGTTGTGGTGGCCTCCTCCCAGCTTTGATAAGCCTGCTCAAACAGCTCCTGCCTCCGGTAGGCCGTGTAGCTGCTTTCGGCATAGGCCCGTACCTCGTCCTCGGCCGGGGCCTCCACCTCCTCCACCCGGACAACGTAGGTTCCTTCCTCCTCCACAAAGGGCGGCAGTACGTCCCCGGCTTTTGTCCCGGTCAAATCCCAGCCAAAGTCGGAAAGCAGAGCCCCTACATAGGCCTCCAGTTGGCCCACCATAGCCTTGCTGTCCTCGTCTATCTCGTACTCCTGCGAAAGCCGGGCCATGTCCTCTCCGGCCAAAAGCGCCTGATACACCTGCTCGCCGGTGGCCGCATCCGCCGTCAAAATCGTGGAGATACGAATGTAGGTTGCCGCTTCCCGCAGGCTCTCGGCGTTTTCCTGGTAATAGGCCTCCCATTCCCCGTCGGTGGGCTCGTACCCCGCCGTCACGGCATCGTACACCTTTTGGTACAGGCTGTTTTCCGTTATCACCCGGCTGTATTCCTCTTCGGATAGCCCAATGTAGGCCCGCTCCTCCTCGGTTAGGGACTGGTACAGGCTTTGCCCCTCCTCGGTCGCCTGGCTTTTTTCCTCTTCTGTCAGGCTCACCCCAAAGTCTCCGGCGTGGGCCCCGGCCAGCTTCACGTTTTTTAGGGAGGCCAGCGCCCGGTCCTTCGCTACCTCCCGGGCAGACTGGCCGTCGAAGTCCAGCTCCCACACCGTATCGCCGCCGTTATACTCAAAATACGCCTGAGCCTCGTAAAAATACAACATAAATTCTTCCCGGCTCACGCTCTCCTCCCCGATTTGAATGGGAGCCGGACTCTTTGGCGAAGCGCTGCCGCAGCCGGAGAGCAGCAGCCCAATGGCCAGCAAAACACCCCATTTTTTCACACCCGGCAGCCTCCTTTCGCCCTGTTTTTGTTTTCTTTCTAAAATAATTATATCACATTTTCCGGTCCTCCGAAAGCCCCCATTCCTCCTCCGGGGTCAGGGCCTCCACCACGCTTTGGGCCGACGAAAAGGGATCCTCTCCCTTTTTCAGCTTGACGGTTAAATAGGGGGAAGCCCCGGCGGAGAACAAATACCGGGACTTATCCCGGGCCAGCAGCGCCGTCAGCCGGGCCGGCTCCACCCCCGCATTGGGCCGGAAGGCAAACAGCACCGTCCCGGTCTTTTGGGTAATGCTCTCCATCCCCAGCCGGTGGGCCCGGGCCTTTAAAAGCGCTGTTTCCAGCAGCATCCCCGCCGCCCGGGGCATTTCTCCAAACCGGTCCAAAAGCTCATCCTGCACATCGAAAAAGTCCTCGGTATCCCGAATGGCCGAAATTTTTTGGTACATTTCCAGCCGCTGCTCCTCGTTGGGAATATAAAAATCGGGCAAGTAGGCGTTGATTGACAAATCGATGGTGGTCTCAAAGTCCTCCTCCACCGTTTCGCCCTGCAAGCGCCGTACCTCCTCGTCCAGCAGACGGCAATACAGGTCGTAGCCCACGGCCTCCATGTGCCCATGCTGTTCGGCCCCCAAAAAGTTCCCGGCCCCCCGGATTTCCAAATCCCGCATGGCAATCTTAAACCCGCTGCCAAAGGCCGTAAACTCCCGAATGGCCTGTAACCGGGCCGAGGCCTCCTCGCTGAGCACCTTATTGTAGCGATAAAACAAATACGCATAGGCCGTGCGGTTGGAGCGCCCCACCCGGCCCCGCAGCTGGTACAGCTGGCTCAGGCCCAAATGGTCGGCGTCCTGCACAATCAGGGTATTCACGTTGGGAATATCCAACCCGCTTTCGATGATGGTCGTACAAACCAGCACATCCAGCTCCCCGTCCAAAAAGGCCTGCATCACCGCTTCCAGCTCCGCTTCGGACATTTGCCCGTGGGCATACCCCACCCGGGCCTCGGGCACCAAGGCCTGCACCCGGGCGGCCTCCTCCGGCAGGCTGCCTACCCGGTTGTGGAGGTAGTACACCTGCCCCTGCCGGTCCAGCTCCCGGTAAATGGCCTCCCGGATAAACTCCTGGTTGTTTTCCAACACATAGGTCTGTACCGGCCGCCGTTCCTGGGGCGGCTCCTCCAGCAGGCTCATATCCCGCACGCCGGAAAGGCTCATGTGTAGCGTCCGGGGGATGGGCGTAGCCGAAAGGGTCAGCACATCCACACTTTCCTTCAGCTGCTTCAGCCGCTCCTTGTGCGTCACGCCAAAGCGCTGCTCCTCGTCGATAATCAACAAGCCCAGGTCTTTAAACTGGATATCTTTGGAAAACAGCCGGTGAGTGCCTACCACAATATCCACCTGTCCGTTGGCCAACCCCTTCAGGGTCTCCTTTTGCTCCTTGGCGCCAACAAACCGGCTCAGCTGCCGGATGGTTACGGGGTAATGCCCCATCCGCTGCTGCATGGTGCGGAAGTGCTGTTGCACCAAAATTGTGGTGGGGGCCAGCATGGCCACCTGCTTGCCATCCTGCACGGCCTTAAAGGCCGCCCGCAGCGCCACCTCGGTTTTGCCGTAGCCCACGTCCCCGCAGATTAGCCGGTCCATCACCCGGCCAGCCTCCATATCCCGCTTAACGTCGGCAATGGCTGCCAGCTGGTCATCGGTCTCCTCAAAGGGGAAGTCCGCCTCAAACTCCTGCTGCCACAGGGTATCGGGGCCATAGAGGAAGCCCTTGGTCTTTTGCCGCTTGGCATAGAGCTCCACCAGCCCCTTGGCCAGCTCTGCCACCGCCGCCCGGGCCCGGGCCTTGGAACGGTTCCAGCCCTCGCCCCCCAGCTTGTTCAGCTTGGGTGCCGAGCCCTCGCCGCCAATGTAGCGCTGGAGCATATCCAGCTGGCTAACCGGGATAAACAGGTTCCCCCCCGCCGCATAGCTAATCTTCATATATTCCTTGCTGATGCCGTCGGAGGTGATGGTTTCCAGCCCCCGGAACACGCCGACGCCGTGGTTGTCATGCACCACATAGTCCCCGGGCTTTAAATCGGTAAAGCTGGCAATGGCCGCCCCTTTTTTCTTTTTTTTCCGAGGCCGCCGCACCCCGCTTTTCTCCCCAAACAGCTCCTGCTCCGAAAACACACCGAACCGGATTTCCGGGTAGCCAAAGCCCTTGGAAATGCTCCCCGGGGCCACCACCGGCACCCCCGGTTTTAAGTGAACGGTCTGAGGGTGCGACACAAAGGCCCCCTCGATGCCCAGCTCGTTCAGGGTTTTTACCAGGCGCTGGCACCGGCCCTCGGACCCGCCCAAAACCAAGGTGCTGGCTCTCTCCTTTTTTCGAAAAGCCAGCTCCTCGGCAAACAAATCCATCCGTTGCCGGAAGCTTGGCATCCCCACCGCCGAAAGGGAAATGAGGCCTTTTAGCCGGAAGCCCTCGGCCTTTTGGGCAAAGGCCGACAAAAGCACCCGGTCAAGGCTTTTGGTTTGGGCCAAAATCTCGTCGTAGCCATACAAAAAGCCGCTTTGCTCCGGCAACAGCCGCCCATCCTTCAGCCGGTCCTTTACACTTTCGGCAAACATAGCCTCTACCTGATCGGCGTGAACCCGAATAGCGGTGGGATCGTCGAAGAACACCACCGTGTTTGGGGGCAAATACTCCAACAGGGTGGCCGTGCCCCCAGGCAAAAAGGGATAGATGAGGGAAAGCTCCCGCAGGGTGCCATCGGCAAATTCATCCCGCATGGCCTGCAAGCGTCCGGCATCCTCCCCTTTGGCGGCCTGCCGGGCAATGGCCTTGTCCCAACGGGCCAAAATCCCCGCCTTCTCCCCGGGGTCGCAGCACAGCTCCGAAACCGGCAGCACCCGGCACACCTCCCGCTGGCCCACAGAGCGCTGGGTCAAGGGATCCACCAGCCGGACCGAGTCCACCTCGTCGTCCCACAGCTCCACCCGCTGCACCCGTTCCTCACCGGGAGAAAACACATCCAAAATCCCGCCCCGCAGAGCAAACTGCCCCGGCGCCTCGGCCCGTTCCACCCGCTCATAGCCCATGGTCACCAGTCGCTCCGCCGTTTCGTCCAAATGCAGCACATCCCCGGGCCGCCATTCCATCCGAAAGGAGCGGAAGGCCGCCGGAGGCAGCAGCCGGTCGAACAGCGCCTCCACCGAAGCCACCACCAGCGTTTGTTTGCCCCCGGCCAAAGCGTCCAGCGCCAGCATCCGGCCGGTGTCCTCCTCCATGCTGTGGGCGTCGGCCCGGTACGCCAAAAAGTCCCGCACGGGGAACACCAGCGCCTCTCCCCGGAAAAAAGCGGCGTCCCCGGCCATTTCCGCCGCCCGCCGCTGGCTGTGGGTCAGCAGCAGCCCCGGCCGCCCCAGCTCCTCCAAAAGCCCGCACAGCATATGCACTTTTTGCACGTCTACCACCCCGGTCAGCAGCACCGGCGTGTTCCCGGCCTGCACCTGCTCCCGCAGCTCCCGATAGGCCGGCAGCCCCTGCAACGGTTCAAAATATCCCTGCATGGCTCCTCCTTACTTCCCTTCCTCGTTCCCGGTACTCTTCGGTTCCGGTTTCTCCTGCGGCGGCAGATAATTGGTACGGCTCATGGCCACCGCCGGGCCCTTTTGCAAAAACAGCTCCACGCCCTTGACCGCCCGATCAATGGCTTCTTCCAGCCGGGGGCCGTCGGCCGCCGGGAACCGGGACAACACGTGGTCGGCCAAATCCCAGCCCGCCGGTTTTTCGCCTACCCCCACCTTAATGCGAGGGAAGGCGTCGGTCCCAAGGTGCTGGATCAGGCTTTTTACCCCGTTATGGCCTCCGGCGCTGCCCTTTTCCCGCATCCGCACCCCGCCAATGGGCAGGCTGATGTCGTCGTAGATGACCAGAAAGTTTTCGGGCGGCACCTTATAAAACCGCAGCACCTCGCCAATGCATTCCCCGCTCAAATTCATATAGGTGAGGGGCTTGACCAATAGCACCTTTTGCCCGGCAATGGTACCATCCCCCAGCAGCCCGTGGTATTTGATTTTATTCACCCGGATACCGTGCCGCTCTGCCAGCTCGTCCACCACCAAAAACCCCATGTTATGGCGGGTATATTCATATTCCTTGCCGGGGTTCCCCAGCCCTGCAATCACAAACATTCTTCGTTTCCCCTTTTGCCCAACGCACAGAACCCCAAAATTTCTTTTGGGGTTGCGTCGCTTTTTTATTTCTATATCATAGCATAATTTTGGAAGAATGCAAAGAAAAAGGGGAATTGCTCCCCTTTTTTTGGCTTTGCATGTCTCAGCTTTTTTTAAAAAAAGCCACGGCCACCACACCCGGCCCGGTATGGGTGCCGATGACCCCGGAAATAAGGGTCGCCTCCAACGACTTTGTCCCCTGCTCCCAAATGGCCCGGCTATCCTCCACATATTTTTGCAAATACACGTTGCTTAGGCCCGAGTACCCCAGCAGAATGGGCAACGAAAAGTCGATGCCGCCGCTTTCCGCAATTTTTTCCACCAACAGGTTGTTCCCCTTTTTCGAGCCCCGGGCCTTACCGATGAGGGCCACCTCTCCCTTTTGCACGGTAATGACCGGTTTAATATTTAAAAGCCCCCCGGCCAGCGCCACGGTTTTGGAAATACGTCCACCCCGCTTCAGGTATTCCAGCGTGTCCAGCAGTGCCAGCCGGCACACATCCTCCCGCTTCTGCTCCAAATGGGCCGCCAGCTCCCGGGCGCTCATCCCCTGTGCAACACAGTCGAGGGCATACTCCGCCAAAATCCCGGAGCCAATGGCCGCCGTTTGGGTATCCACCACAAACACATCCTCATACTCGGCCGCCGCAATACAGGCGCTTTGGTACGTCCCCGAAAGCTTGGACGAGAGAGTGAGGATAACGGCGCTATCCCCGGCCCGCTTCACTTCCTCCAGCACGTCCGCAAAGGCCTGGGGCGTAGCCTGGCTGGTGGTGGGCAGCTGGTCGGTCTCAATCAACCGCTCGTAAAACCGGGTCTTGTCCAGGGTGACCCCGTCCACCCATTCCTCGTCCCCAAAGTGGATGGTCAGGGGCACGACCCGGAACCGGTCCCGATACCGGGCCGCCACATCCACCGTCGAATCTATAATAATTTGTACGCTCATGGTTTCCTCCGTGTTTTTGTTGATGTATCAACGTTTTGTTCATCTTATCACGACTTTGTTGATTTGTCAACGTTTCTCCGGAGAAACCGTTTACAAAAACTGAGCCCGTATCCCCGCCAAAATCTTTTTTTCCAGCCGGGACACCTGCACCTGAGAGATTCCCATCCCCTGGGCCACCTGGGCCTGGGTTTTATCCCGAAAATACCGCAGCACAATCAGCGTCCGCTCCCGGGGCGGCAGCTTTTCAATCAGCTCCCGCAGCAAAATGGTGTCCGTGGCCTCGTCCCCCTCGCCGGTCGCCAGCTTATCCAGCAAATAGACCGGGGAGCCATCCCCCTGATACACGGTGGCGTACAGCGACTCCACCTCCCGCCCGGCCTCCAGCGCCAACAAAAGCTCTTCGGAGGTGACCCCCAGGGCCGCCGCCAACTCCTCTATGGTAGGCTCGGCTCCGTTTTTCTGAGTCAGCGCTTCCCGGGTGCGCCGGGCCCGTAGCGCCAGCTCCTTTAAGGGGCGGCTCACCTTTACCGGGCCGTCGTCCCGCAGAAACCGCTTAATCTCCCCTAAAATCATGGGCACCGCATAGGTGGAGAATTTCACCTCGTACCCAAGGTCGAACTTGTCGATGCACTTCAGCAAGCCAATGTTGCCAATCTGAAACAAATCCTCCGGCTCATATCCCCGGCCGGTAAACCGGCGCACCAGGCTCCACACCAGCCCGGCGTTATCCCGCACCAGCTGTTCCCGGGCGCTTTCGTCCCCCTGCTGAGCCCGCCGCAGCAGTTCCCGGGTGTCATTCATGGCCGCCGTCCCCGGGTTCGGCAAAGGTCTTGCCCAAGATTACCGCCGTGCCTGCCCCGGGCCGGGACTCCACCTGTACCGTATCGCACAGCATTTCCATCACCGTAAAGCCCATGCCGCTGCGTTCCTCTTGGGGGCAGGTGGTAAACAACGGCTCCCGGGCCCGGGCCACGTCGGCAATCCCGGCGCCCCAGTCCTGCACTCTCACGCTGACCTGCCGCCCCACCCGGCGGCACTCCATGGCAATCCGCCCGGTGCCGCTTCCGGCATAGCCGTGGATTACTGCATTGGTCACCGCCTCGGACACCGCCATTTTTAAGTCCATCACCTCCGACAGCAGCGGGTCAAGCCCGCACACAAAGGCAGCCGCCAGCGTTCGGGCCAGCGCAATGTTTTCCTCCCGGGCCGGGAACTCGGCCCGTAATTCGTTGGTTTCCTTCTCTTTCAAACCGTCCATCCTTTCCCCTACGCTTTCTGTATTTTCCGTTCCGTTTACTTTCTTTGGCTTCCGGCCTGTCCCGCCCGGGGCGGCTCCTCCCGTTTTTCAGCCAGCCGGTACAGCCCGGCAGCGGCAAACATCCGGTCGGTGCGCTGGTCGATTCCGGTCAAAAACACCCGGCCGCCCAAAGAATGCACCAGCTTACACCGCCCCACCACCAGCCCAATGGCCGAGCTATCCATAAAGGTTAGGCGGCTAAAGTCAAAAATCAGGTCCCGGGCGTGGGTGCGCCCATAGGCCTCCTCAATCTGGCTGCGGGCCCGGCGTGTCTGGCTGCTGTCCAGCTCCCCGGCCAGCTCCACCACCAGGTTGCCATATTGTCGTTTGCAAAAAATTTCCATACTATCCCTCCTGCCCAAGAAGTTCGCCGCCGCCAAGGTACCTCCTTTAAAAATCGTTCGCAAGTTCCGACACGCTCCGCACCGGCGTCGAAGCCGGGATTTTTCAGACGCTTTTTGTACGCTCCTGTCGCCTTTCCCGCCCTTTGTCCTTTTCGGCCATATGGATAAACGGGGAATCGCAAGCACCTCCTGCCTGTGGCGGGATGTTCCGGATACAAAAAAAGGAAGTACCTTTGCGTACTTCCTCCTGTGTATTCGGTGTTATTCGGTGTTCTCCCGTTCTTTTTGCCACTGGGCTAACAGCTTCCGTTCTTTATCCGAAAGCTGAGCGGTTTCCAGCAGGTCGGGCCGCCAGGTAAACGTCCGGCGCAAGGACTCCTGCCGCCGCCAGACCTCGATGTTTTTGTGGTGCCCCGAAAGCAGCACCTCCGGCACCTTCCGCCCCAGCACCGTTTCCGGTCGGGTATATTGGGGGTATTCCAACAGCCCCGTGGAAAAGCTGTCCTCCCAGCAGGATTCCTCCTTCCCCAGCACCCCCGGCAGCAGCCGGGCCACGGCGTCAATAATGGAAAGGGCTGGCAGCTCCCCACCGGTCAGCACAAAGTCGCCAATGGAAATGGGGTCGGTTACAATTTCTTCCAGCACCCGCTCGTCCACGCCCTCGTAATGCCCGCACAGCAGCACCAGCGTTTTTTCCCGGGCCAGCTCCTCGGCCACCCGCTGGGTAAAGGGCCGTCCCTGGGGGGTCAGGTACACCACCCGGGCCCGGCGGCGGCTTTCCTCGGGAAGGCTTAAAAAGCAGTCGTAAACCGGCTGGGCCTGCATCACCATCCCGGCGCCTCCCCCGTAGGGGGCGTCGTCCACCCGGTTGTGCTTATTGTTGGCAAAATCCCGGATATTGACGGCCCGGGCGGAAAAGTCCCCGTTTTTCCGGGCCCGGCCCAAAATGCTGTACGACAGCCCGGCTTCGATAATCTCGGGGAACAGAGTCATAACATAAAACTCCATTAGTCCTTCAGCCCCTCCAGCACGTGTACGGTCATCACCCGGTCCGCTACGTTCACATCTAAAATACACTGACGGATGGCCGGCAGCAGCAGCTCCCGGCTTTGGGGATTTTTCGGGTCCCGGACAGCATACACATCGTTGGCCCCGGTCTCATAAATCTGCACCAAAACCCCCAGCTCCTCGCCGGTATCGCTTACCACCCGAATGCCCAGCAAGTCCCGCAGGTAATACTCATTTTCATCCAAAGGCAGAGCCTGGTCGGCAGGAATCCGCACCTCGGCGTTTTTCCAGCCCTCGGCTGCCGTCATGTCGGGAATCCCCGCCAGCGTTAAAAGTACAAATTGCTTGTGATACGCCACCTTTTGCACCCGAAACGCCGTCCGCACGCCCTTTTTATCCAAAAACACCTCTTTGAGCAGCGAAAACCGCTCCGGCTCGTCGGTGGTGGGATATACCCGCAGGGTGCCCCGGATTCCGTGGGTACCGGTGACCACACCAATCAAAAACGTTTCCTCCATTGGCTGCTCCTTTCCCTTGGTAAATGCCTTGTGTAAAAAAAGGGACACCAACGTGTCCCCAGGGTTCATTGCACAATATCCACCACGATTTTTTTGTCGTCCTGAACAGCGGCGGCTTTCACCATTGTCCGGATGGCCTTGGCAATCCGGCCCTGTTTGCCGATTACCTTGCCCATATCCTCCGGCGCCACCTTCAGTTCCAACACAATGGCCCGCTCCTTTACAGTTTCCGTAACGGAAACGGCTTCGGGATAGTCCACGAGGTTTTTTGCAATGACCATAAGCAAGTCCTTCATGGCCTTTCCTCCCTTGCGGCAGGCGTCTTATTCGATGACGCCGGCTTTCTTCAGCAGGGCTCTGGTAGTATCGGAGGGCTGAGCGCCGTTCTGGATCCACTTTTTGGCTTCTTCCTCGTCTACCTTCAGCACAACGGGCTCCTTGGTGGGGTCATAGTAACCGATTTCGGCAATGGTCTTGCCGTTCCGGGCTACCCGGGAGTCGGCTACCACGATACGGTAGAAGGGAGCCTTTTTTGCACCTAATCTTTTCAGTCTGATTCTTACTGCCATTTTGTTTACCTCCTGCAATTACAATGTGCATCATTTTTTGAAAGTTTTTATCTAAAGAACGGCATAAAAGACCGTCCTTTTTTCCCTTTTTGCATCCCCGAAAACCGCTTAACCATTTTTTGGGTTTCGGCAAATTGCTTTAACAGCCGATTCACATCGGCAATCTGGGTCCCGCTGCCGGCTGCAATCCGTTTTTTCCGGGGGCCGTTCAATATACCCGGGTTGGCCCGCTCGGCCGGCGTCATCGACTGGATGATGGCTTCGATCCGGGTCAGCGCCTTGGGGTCGATTTCGGCGTCGGCCAAATCGGCGGTATTAACGCCGCCAATGTTCATCCCCGGTAGCATCCCCATGATGTCCTTGATGGAGCCCATCTTTTTAACCTGCTGCATTTGCGACAGGAAATCATCCAGCGTAAACTCGTTCTCCCGCAGCTTTTTTTGCAGGGCCAGGGCCTCTTTTTCGTCAAAGGACTGCTGGGCCTTTTCGATGAGGGTCAGCACATCGCCCATGCCCAAAATCCGGGACGCCATCCGGTCGGGATAAAAGGGCTCTAAATCCTCCAGCTTTTCGCCCATCCCCACATATTTAATGGGCTTGCCGGTTACGGCCCGTACCGAAAGCGCCGCACCGCCCCGGGCGTCGCCGTCCAGCTTGGTCATAATAACGCCGTCCACACCCAGCTGCTCATTAAAGCTTTCGGCCACCGTAACGGCGTCCTGGCCGGTCATGGCGTCTACCACCAGCAAAATCTCTTGGGGCCGGACTTCGGCCCGAATGGTTTGCAGCTCGGCCATCAGCTCCTCGTTAATATGGAGCCGGCCGGCGGTATCCAGCAAAACGATGTCGTTTTTGTTCTGCTCGGCATGTAGCAGCGCCTGTTTCGCAATCTCCACCGGGTCGTGGTCGGTGCCCATATCAAACACGGGGATATCGTAGGTTTTCCCTACCACCTGCAACTGTTTGACAGCGGCGGGCCGGTACACGTCGCAGGCCACCAAGAGCGGCCGCTTCCCCTGCTTTTTCAAAAGCCCCGCCAGCTTGCCGCAGGTGGTGGTTTTCCCGGCGCCCTGTAAGCCTACCAGCATATAAATGGTCGGCGGCTTGGGCGCAAAGGTCAGCTGGCTTTGGGTCGAGCCCATCAGCTCTACCAGCTCTTCGTTAACAATTTTAATCACCTGCTGGCCCGGGGTCAGGCTTTCCAAAATATCGCTGCCCACCGCCCGCTCGGTCACCTTGTTCACAAATTGCTTTACGATTTTAAAGTTGACGTCCGCCTCCAGCAGCGCCAGCTTTACTTCCCGCATGGCGGCCTTTACGTCTTTTTCGTCTAGGCGGCCCTTGCTTCGCAGCTGCTTAAACCCTGCCTGTAGCTTGGACGACAGGCTTTCAA
>CAKTER010000021.1 GCA_934552695.1 uncultured Eubacteriales bacterium | reverse complement strand
CCGCACAGCGCTTTCGGGCAAGTTTTTGTTTTTGGTCACAATATTTTGCAGCAGGTCTTTGTTGATTTCAAAGTTATTCCGGCCCTGCTCAAAGGTAATGCCAAACACCTGCTTCTGCTCCACCGGCTCCGGTACAAAGGTGGGGTCAATCTGAACGATGTTGTAGCTGCCGTTGCGCTTGGCCTTTAAAATCTCCAATGCCTCGGGCTCATACCCGGGAGCAATAACGCCGTCGGAAACCTCCCGCTTCAGCATCCGGGCGGTGGTTGCGTCGCACACATCGGAAAGGGCTACCCAGTCGCCAAAGGAGCACATCCGGTCGGTGCCCCGGGCCCGGGCATAGGCGCAGGCCAGCAAAGAATCGTCCAAGCCTTCGATGTCATCCACAAAACAGGCTTTTTTCAGTTTTTCGGGCAGGGGCAGGCCTACAGCCGCCGAAGTCGGGCTTACGTGCTTAAACGAGGTTACGGCGGGCAGGCCCAGGGCCTCCTTCAGCTCCTTCACCAGCTGCCAGCTGTTAAAAGCGTCCAAAAAGTTGATATACCCGGGGCGGCCGGAAAGGATTTGAATGGGCAGGTCGCTGCCATCGGCCATAAAGATTTTAGCAGGTTTTTGATTGGGGTTGCAGCCATACTTTAACTCGAATTCTTTCATCAATCCAGCCTCCTCAGCAGTTTTTGTTCAGCAAGCGTTTTTCCACCGCACCGGTCTTTAAGTCGGTGTACCGCACAAACAGCGAAATCTTGTTGTCGGCGTTCAGGGCCGCCCACAGCCCGTTGGTAAACTCGTCGATGTCGTTGGGGATGGCCACCCGCTCCGGTTCGCCCTGAAATGTGGGGATGGGGTTGCCGTCGCACACATAGGTGTGGATAAAGTGCCCCAGCCCGGGCAGGGCCGGATACGCAAACGTATAGCGGTTGCAGGCCGTCCCGGCGGCGTCGGCACTTTTTAAAATGCTCATTTCATAAGTAAAATCCCCTGCGGCAAAGGTAGCCATGCCACTGATACGGGGCGTAAAGTTGGGGGCGTCGGGTTCAAAGGCCCGGGCGGTCAGGGCCTGGGCAAAGCTCTTTCCCGCCTGCAAGCCCTGGTAAATGGTATCGGTCTGGTCCCCATTGGTCACAATCAGCTTGTTTTCGTATTCCCGCAGGGCAGCGTAAATAATCAAGCTGGGGTCCTCCACCTTCGAGGCGTCAAAGGGCTCGGTATAAAGCACCCCGTCCTTTTCGGTAAACACCCGGTTCCGGCTATTGGCGCTGCGCCCCATAATAAAATAGGCGGTGCAGGCCCGGGTCCCGTCGGCGGTTTTTCCAATCACAATCCCCCGCCCCACATAAGCATTGTCCCGAATCAGTTCCGGTAAATCATTGATTTTGTAAATATCCATGGCGTCCTCCGTCCTTTCCCCACTCGTCTGCTTCCACGCTTTCGCTTATTCCTTCCCATCCCAGCAATAGGTACATAGCTTACAGGCCGGAAGCCCAATGGCTTCCATCAGCCCCTCCAAGGTCTGGAATTCCAGCGAAGCCAAGTGCAGCTTTTTACAAATAGCCGCCCGCATGGCCCGGCCCCGCTCCGAAGCGGGATCCCGGTACTCCTCGATGTGCTGTAGCCCCTCTTCCCCTTCCAGCTCCACAATGGTAGACCGGGTAATCAGCTCCCGGTCGCTGGTGGCCCGGGAAAAGTTTAAATATTTGCAGCCGTACATAATGGGCGGGCAGGCCGACCGCATATGTACCTTGTTGGCGCCGTTTTCGTACAAAAACTCCACGGTTTCCCGCATCTGCGTCCCCCGTACAATGGAGTCGTCCACAAACATCAAATCCTTGTTTTGAATCAAGTCCTCCACCGGGATCTGCTTCATTTTTGCCACCCGGTTCCGCTCGTTTTGCCGGCTGGGCATAAAGCTACGGGGCCAGGTAGGGGTGTATTTAATAAAGGGCCGGGCAAAGGGGATATGGCTTTCGTTGGCATACCCAATGGCGTGGGGCGTCCCCGAATCCGGCACCCCGGCCACACTGTCAATGGGGGGGAGCTGGCCCATGGCCGCGTCGTTTTTAGCCATAATGCTGCCGTTGCGGTAGCGCATGGTTTCCACATTGATCCCCTCGTAGGTGGAGGTGGGGAAGCCGTAATACGACCACAGGAAGGCGCAAATCCGCATTTCCTCCTGCCTCGGGGAAAGCACATTCATCCCCTCCGCCGTAACCTCCACAATCTCTCCGGGGCCCAGATTATAAAAATCAGCATACCCCACTTTCTGATAGGCAAAGGACTCAAAGGACACGCAGTACCCGTCCTCGCCCCGGCCCACCAGCACCGGCAGCCGTCCCAGCTTGTCCCGGGCGGCAATCAACCGGCCGGTATCAGTCAAAATCAAAATCGAAGCCGTGCCCTCTATCAATTCCTGTGCAAAGCGAATCCCCTCGGCAAAGCTTTGCTTGTGATTGATAAAGGCGGCAATCAGCTCGGTCATGTTCACCACGCCGCCGGACATGGCCCCAAATTGGCCGCCGTCGGCATACACGTATTCCTCAATCAGCTTTTCGGCATTGGTCACTACGCCGATGGTGCAAATGGCATACACCCCCAGCCGGGAGCGAATCAACAGCGGCTGCGGGTCGGTGTCGTTGATACAGCCAATGGCCGCACACCCGCCCATGCTTTCAAAAATATCGTCAAACTTCGTCCGAAACGGTGCATTGGCAATGTTGTGGATTTTCCGCTGCAATCCCTTTTCCGGGTCGTAGGCTGCCAGCCCGGCGCTGTGCGTCCCCAAATGAGAATGGTAGTCCGTCCCAAAAAACACATCCGAAAGCACGTCGTGCTTGCCAACCGCTCCAAAAAAACCGCCCATGATGGTATCCTTTCTATTGCTTTTATCCGTTCAGCCGGGCCGCCAAATCGGCGTCCTTCTTCAGCACCGCCGCCCGGTCATCCTGCCGCTTTTGGTCCAGCTTTTGGGCCAGCGCCGGCTCGGAAAGCGCCAAAATTTGAGCCGCCAGCAGCGCCGCATTGGCTCCGCCGTTAATGGCTACGGTAGCCACGGGGATTCCCGAGGGCATTTGTACCGTAGCAAGCAGGGCGTCCAGCCCCTCCAGCACTTGGGACTGGCAGGGAATCCCAATCACCGGCAACGTGGTATTGGCGGCAATGGCCCCGGCCAAATGGGCCGCCATCCCGGCGGCGGCAATCAGCACCCCAAACCCGTTTTCCCGGGCGGCGCAGGCAAAGGCCCGGGCCTCCTCCGGGGTGCGGTGGGCCGAAAACACATGGGCCTCAAAGGGGATATCCAGAGTTTTCAGCATATCCATCGTCTTTTGCAAAATCGGCAGGTCGCTGTCGCTGCCCATTACAATCCCTACTTTTTTCATGTTGCTCCTCCTTGTCCATGGCGATAGTACATGTCAACCGCTGCCTGTTTTAGCCCTTTTGGCCAAAGGCGTTCGGGTCTTTTCCGTTTCGCTTTGTTCTGCTTTTCTATTGCACTTCCCATCCCAACACTTGCCAACAAACCGTTTTTCTGCTTCTTCCTTTTGTAATCCGTTTCACGAAAAAAGGGCGCACTTGAACCCTTTGCTTTCAAGTGTGCCCAGACGGCCGACCCAGGGGATGTCCCCGTTCTTCTCCCTGTTCCCTTGCGGTATCCCGCTTTGTCCGTCAGTTGCAGGGAGTTCTTCTTCTGCCGTTATTGTATCAAATCCCGCAAACACCGTCAAGGCACGCCCCATAAGTTTTTTGCTTTGTTCGACTTTTCGGCTATTTGTTGCAAAGTCCCGGCCAAACCCCTATTGGGGCAGGCATTTCCCACAAGGGGAATACCCATTTCCCCGGGCTTCTTCTTCGGTTTTAAAAAACACCCGGTTGTCCTCCCCCGGCAGGCCGCTACAGGTAGGACTGTGGTACTTTTTTGACTTTTTGTTGCCCACAAAGGCATAGTCCCCGGCCATTTCCCGCTGCGTGCTTTCCAGCCGCTCCGCCGTTTCCAAATTATCGGTAGGCAGGCCGTTTTCGGCCCACAGGCCTGCGCCCTCCCGGCTGGCCAAAAGCTCTAGCTGTAAAAACAGCTCCCGGTGGTGTTTATCGCTGCCCTTCATATAGGTCGTCGCATAGCCCTCCCCTAACAGCCGGGCGTTGAACATCTTTTCGCAAATCTCCTGCTCGTACTCTGCGTCGGCCGGGATTTCTGTCCAGACAAACCGCAGCAGACGGCCGTACTTGTCGGTGTCCGAAACATCTTTTTCCAGGTACAGGGTCATTCCCTCCGGGAGCTGCTCCTTGGTATAGGCGCTGGCCGCCTCCCCGGCCGGGGTGTTTTTGCTTTGGTCGGCATGGACGCTTTCCGGGGTATCTACCCCAATCAGCCGTACCTTGCAAGCCTCCCCTTCCCGGTCTACCTGAATGGTATCGCCGTCCACCACCCGCAAAAGGGTCACCTGTTCCCAGCCCTCGGGCAGGGCGGCTTCCGCCGTCGCCTCCGTCCGGGGCTCTCCTGCGGCAGTCGGCGGTGGGGTCACCGGGCCGCACCCGGCCAGCAGCGCCGCCAGCACCCATAGCCAAACCGTCTGTTTTACCGGCTTTTTCATGCTCCTCCAAAAAAGGGCGGAGTTCCCCCCGCCCCAATCCTTTATCTTATTCTTCGTACTCGTAAGGCACCTGCGTCAGCCGTTTGTAGTAGCCCAAGGGGCCGCTCAAGTACAGAGGCGCTACCGGGTTGTGGCCGGTTACCCGGTCCTTTACAAACAGCACCGTAGCCGGGGCCTCGGTATACTTCATAAACAAGGTGTCGTGGCCCACGCACAGGCCCAAAATCACGTTTAAATCGGTCTTTTGCGCTGCCAATGCCTTGGCTTGCAAAATGGGATTGCACATGGATTCGGGCATACCCGGCGCCAGCTTGTCCTCGTCGGCCACGCCCACCGAACATTTATCCACAGCGCCCACCTTGCAAGCAACGGCTACCGGCTCCAAGCCCTTGGCCTCGCAAATCTTGGCAAACAGCTTTGCCTCGTTCAAGCATCCGGCGCAAGTAGCAATCCCAATCCGCTTGTAGCCCATTTTGTGGGCAAAAATCATAATCTCTTCCACCCGAGTGGCTTTTCCGTAGTAATGCCCCTCGATTTCGGCCGAAGCCACCGAGATTTTATTGTTCTCCTTGTCCTCCGTCACCAGCCGGAAGGCCTCATCAATGATGGCGGGGTCCAAATTTGCCGTTTGGCAATTTTTGGGAAATTTGTCCTTCTGCTGCCGGTAGCAGGCCACCACGCCGCAGGTCGCACAGGTTACAGGTACTTCACTCATGTGTCCGTCTCCTTCCATTTTACAATGCTCCAACAACTAAGTAGTAAAAAATGGGCAAAAACATGGCGGGCAAATAGTTCCCCACCTTGATTTTCGTAATGTTCAACATGTTCAGGCCAATGGCAAAAATCAAAATGCCGCCCACAATATTCATTTCCCGGTACATACTCGCCGTCAAAATATTCTGCAAATACGAGGCGCACAGGGTCAGCGTCCCCTGGTACAAAAACACCGAAACCGCCGAAAGCAGCACCCCGGCCCCCAAAGTGGAGGCCATCACCACCGCCGTGGCTCCGTCCAGCACGGCTTTGGCAAACAAAATGGTATGATTGCCCCGCATCCCGCTTTCCAGCGAGCCCAACACCGCCATGGTACCTACGCAAAACAGTAAACTGGCGCCAACAAAGCCTTGGGACAGGTTCCCGCTGCCCCCAAACCGGGCCTGAAGCTTATCCCCCAGCCGTTCCAAACGGCCCTCGATGTTCAAAAGCTCCCCCAGCAGCCCGCCTAATACCAAACATAGGATAAACAAAATGGCTTCGGCCTCGGGGTCAATCAGCCCTTTTATGGCAGAGGACGCCCCGATAAACAGGACGGCCAGCCCCAAGGCGTGCATCACAATGCTCTGGTAACGTTCCTTTAGGCCGCCCCGCAGGAGCAACCCCACCAATCCGCCGGCCAAGATGGCTCCGGCATTCACAATCGTTCCTAACAAATTTACCTCCCGGAAATCACTGGTCCAAAACAATGAAAGCCGGGCCAAACTTATTTCCTTGCAAAATCATATTTCTGGCTTCGGCCGCACTGGACACCGCCACCGGGGTCCAGCCGCCGTTCTGGTTTGTACACAAAATCCGCTGGCCCTCCAGCGTAACCACATAGCAATAGGAATCCGTGCCTCCGATGTAATACAGGTCGGCCGAGGACTCGATGTAGCCGTTGTTGATGAGGGTAGGCAGCAAATCCACAAAGGTGGCCTTCATACTGTTCCGGTAATCATAAACGGAATAGCTGGGTAGCATGGCCAGGTTAAAGTCCGGCAGCTGGCGGTTCACCGCCACCGGCACCCGGCCCTCCTGTTCAATGCCGCCCATGACCACTTCCCACAGGTTCCCGTTTTTCCGCAAAATGTACTGCTTCACCTCGGCGGTACTCACCTGCGACGAAAGGGTGACCAGCGCATACTTGTCATCGGCATAAATCGACCGGACAAAGGACTTGCCATAGCTGGCCTCGTACAGCTTCACAAAGCTTAAAATCCGCTCGTACTCCGCCCCTCCGGGGGACAGCTGCTGCACCGTGCCATGGGCTTGGCTGTAGGCGCTCACAATGGACTGATACCGGCCGGCCGGCAAAACGCCCCCGGCGCTGTTGGCCGAAACAATGAGGTACTTGTCCTCCGAAGGATGGCGCTGGGCAGCAAACACCGTCAGCCCCATATCCGACTCTTTAATGGTCAGCCCGCTCTCCCGGCTCAAATCGCTGCCCCGGATGAGCAAAATCTCCACGTCCAGCCCGTGATAGCGGCTGTCCAGCCCCTCGTAATCGCACAGGTAGGCCACGTTCACCGCCTCATCGGCCGACCAGTTATACAACAGGCCGTTTTGGGTCACCAACCGCACCTTGGTAAAGTTTTCGGTATAATACTCCTGCGCCGCCGCCACAATCGTATCCAGCCGATTCCAATAGGCATCCAGCTTGGTATCCCGGCTGGGCTGGGGATTGGTCACCGGCACATGAACGGCGCCGTCGTCCTTTTTCCCGGGGATTTCCACCACGCCGGGCGTAGTCTCGGAGGTGTCGGTCTCCCCCGTTTTCTCGCCATCCTCCCCCGGTTCCGGTTCGTCCTCCCCCGAGGCATCCGGCTGAATGACCGGCAAATTCCCGGTCTGGTCATCCTCCACCGGGGCCGGCGGGGTCGGCTCCGGGTCTTTTTTATGGCAGCCCGAAAACAACAGGCTACCGCATAAGCCCATCAGCGCCAAAGTAAGAATAAGCTGTTTATTCGTCAGATTCGTTTTCATGGGACGTATACGCATCCTTTTGACCGGCAATGGCCTCGTACACCGAAGCCAGTTCCCGTTTGTGCAGCCGGAGCACCTTTTTTAAGGCTTCCTCCATGGCTGTGGTGTTTTCCAAATAGGGCAAAGTCACTTCCCAGGTGGGGTTATAGGCGTCCTCCACCTCGGCAAAAGAGGTAACGGCCTCCCGCAGCGGAGCGTCGTCGTAGTAATCGTAAATGGCCGAAAACTCCCAATCCTCCACCTCCCGGTCCACCGTCAGCTTCAGGCAGACCTCTACGCCCTCCGGCGTTTCCCGGGCATAGGTGTTATAAATCAGGGCGTCATCCTCGCCCACATCGTAGCTTCCCAGCTCCTTATCCAAAAAACCGGTTTCGGGATCCCGCAGCATAATAACCAGTACGGATTCTTCCATAAATTCGCTCCTCTTTTCGGTGCTTTACTTCTACCTCTCCCTATTATAGTCGATTTTTTGCACTTTGGCAAGGGAATGGCAACGGATACAAAAAGCCCCCGCTAGGGGGGCTTGGGGAAGGCAGTGCGTTATTTTTGGGAAATGGCCTTTTCTTCCTTCATGGCGGCCAGCTCTTCGTCGGTATAGCCCAGGGTCTTTAACACAGCGTCGGTGTTTTCGCCCAACAGGGGGCCCCGCCGATAGGGATAATTCCCCAAATTCCGGGACTTAATCGCATTCATGGGCATCGAAATCTCCCGGCCGTTATCCAGAGTAATCTTCCGCATAAAGTCGTTGATGTGGGCATGCTCATCCTTGGCGTTATCACTAAAATGCGCCACAATGGTCTGAACAATGCTAATCTTGTTCAAAATCTGTACGGCCTCTTCCGAATCCAGCTTGGCAAAGGCCCCGCCAATCATAGCCTGCGCTTCGGGCCGTTTCGTCAGCACATCGTCCCTCGACCAGTTCTTCCCTTCGGGGATCCCCATCGCATCGCAGAAAGGCTCCCACTGGGCCTTAAAGTTCAGCAGGCTCATCATAATCCAACGGCCGTCCTTGCACTTATAGGTACACAGGAAGGGATCGGTCATATCCCGCATTTTGGGATACGGCTCGCCATAGCATTCCTGCGTGGCAATGTTCTGCACCGAACCAAACCAGATACCGGACCCCATCAAAGATACGGTAACCTTGTCGCCCTTGCCGCCGTTGCGCTCCCGGGCAAACAGCGCCGCACACATAGCCCCAAACAGGGTGGTACCGCAGGACATATCGCCCCAGCCGCCGGGGGCCGTCATCAGCCAGCCGCTGGCCTCGGAAAAATCGCCGGTAAAGCCGGTGCGGGCAAAGTGCGCCACCGTGTCAAAGCCGGGCAGGTCCTTATCGGGGCCCACCTCGCCATACCCGGTAACCTGGGCGTAAATCATGGACGGATAGATGTCCTTTAAGCTGTCATAGTCCAGCCCCATCTTTTTCAGAGAAGATTCCCGGTTGTTGGTCAAGAAAATATCGGCGGTTCCCAGCAGCTTTTTAAAAGCCTCTACCGCTTTGGGATTCCGCAAATTCAGGGCAATCCCCTGCTTGTTGGCGTTGGTGTCGTCAAACAACGGGTTTTCTTCGTCATTCGCAGGGACGTGTACCGTGGGGCCATACCACCGCCAAATGTCGCCCTCTAACGGCTCCACCTTAATGACTTCGGCGCCCCAATCGGCCAGCATCCGGCCAGCCACCGGCGCTGCAATGTACGTGCTTAAATCCACAACGCGAATCCCTGCAAACGGCTTTTTTACATCCATAATCACACGCTTCCTTTCTTCCCCAGGTTGAATTCTAGCATTTTGTAAAATCAATTGCTGCTTTTTGCGCAATTTTATTATAACTTGCACAACCGATTTGGTCAATGAATTTTTTATTTTTCACAATGCACAAAAATGAGAAAAGCGGGACAATCTGTCCCGCTCCTCCTTACTGTATAAAGTGCTTTTCCCAAACCTCCATGCGTTCTACCCAGTCATAGTCATGGCCGTTGGTAGCTTCCAAAATATAATCGTATGCCCAGAACGAGCTAGCCACATCGTAGAAATCCTTAATGGTGTGGATATGCTTCGTTACATATTCCTTATCTGCAAATCTGGCAAGCATCCGGTTTACAATGGCCGTCACCTCGGCTCTGGTAACGGTATGGGACGGTCTAAAGGTGTTATCCTCGTACCCGCTAATCCAGCCGTAGTTTACCGCCGTCAGGACGGCGTTGTAATACCATTCCGCCCCCGAAATATCGTCAAAGGGAACGCTGCCTTCCAGGCTCACCTTGGCAAATCTTGTGGCAATCGCCGCAAATTCCGCCCGGGAAATGGCCCGGTTCGGCGCATACTTGTTTTCGCCAACGCCCTTAAGGATATCCAGGGAGGCCAGCGTATTGACCGCCGTAGCATACCAGTCGTCCTCGGCAACGTCCGTAAACCGCACGGTGACCGGGACATTCTTTTGCCGCAGCAGGTTGTAGAACATCTGCGCCACTTCGGCTCGGGTCATGTTTCGGTTGGGGCCAAACTCGCCGTTTCCATACCCATGCAGATACGCATGGTGCAGCACCGTTTCCAGGGTATCCGCAACGCCGGTATCCGCCGGGTCGGCTACCACCGGCGCCTCGGGCTTCGGTTCGGGCTTCGGCTCCGGTTTGGGTTCGGGCTTCGGCTCCGGCTTGGGCTTATCGCCGGGCTTAATCTCCGTGCTGGGGTACCCGGGGCCAAAGTCGTAGCTATAGCTGGCAACAAACACCGTATTGGCGCAGATGGCAAGCTCCTTAACCTGTGCGTCGGTGTATACCGTCCCCGCCCCGTCAATCTGCCAGCCCACAAAATCATACCGGCCGGCCGCCGTGATGGCAGGGACTCCGGCCACACAGTCATTTTCGAGGATGGTCTGGCTTATCAACAAATCCTGGGGATCCGTAAAGTAGCCGTTGCTGCCGGCCTGGAACGTAACGGTATACTTGTTTTGCACCCATTTGGCGGTGTAGGTTACGTTCTTCCCCTCCAAGGCGGCGGGGGTCAGGGTTGCGTCCTTGGCCAGGTCTGCGTAGTCTGCGGTATCGGAGGCCCAGCCGTCGAAGGTATACCCCGCTCTGGTAGGCGGTGCGGGCAACGGATTTTGCAGGCCGGGGATAACGCTTTCCCTCTTTTGCCGGTCTCCGCCTGCAAAGGCGCCCTCGCCGGCGTCAAAGGTCATGGAAACCGCCGCCTTGTCCGCCCAAACGGCATACAGCTGAATCGTTTCGTTCGCCGAGGCTACCATCGCCGCTTTCAGCGTATCGTCGATAACCGCTTCCGGCGCATAGCTTGCATGTTCTGCGTCCGCCGTCAGGCTCCAACCAACCAGGTTCTTCGTTGCGCTGGTAAACACCTTATCGGTCAGCTTTTCGCCCGCCGTATCATAAATGTAGCGCTGCTCCGGGACTTCCCCCGTGGCGTCCGGCAGGTTCGGCTTATATTGGATGGTGTACTCGATGGGTTCATACTGGGCTACCAGCGTCACATCTTTGGCCGTTTCAATTGCCATGCCCTGGTAATACTCTTTTGTTCCGTCTTTTTCCTTCCAGCCCCAGCAGTAATAGCCCGGCTTTAACGGCCCCACCGGTGTGGGATGGGATTGCCATTTCTCCTTTTGTACCGGTTTGTAATCCACCCCTTCAGGCGCCGTACCGCCATTCAGGTCAAAGGTTATGGTCCAAACATCCAAAAATTTGGCACAGATACAAAACATATCTTGCGTTGTATAAGTGGGACTGTTCGGTACCCTTAAGTAGACTTTCCCGAGTCCATTGGAAACATAGAACAGCTTTTCTGTTCCGCCATGCACATAGTAGCCGTAAATTTCTACGTTGTAAAAAGTATAATCATTGGTTCCTGCCACTCTGTTATCGTTGCTGTCTCGAATCGGAATCTCCGTATATGCTTCGCTGGGATTATTTAGTGCGGCAGAATCCGCAGGAACGTTCACATTGTAAATTCCCGACCCCAGTTCCGGTGTCGCCGTCGTGGAGCGGGCACCCAACCTTAGTCCCTGCACATCCATCCATCTGTACTTGAAATACACATAGTTATCCACCGTTCCGTCGTTGGACTTCAGCAGAGGATGGTCCACTTTCACACCGATTGTGCCCGGATTTCCGTTCACATAGGCAACCTTTAATAGCGGCAGCGTTTCATCAAAAGAACGCAGCTCCTCCTGAACCTGGCCGTTCAGCGTATAGTAAACCGTCGGCTCGACAAGTGCGCTTCTGATTTTCCAAACGGCAGTCAGCTCCGTTGCCGTTGGCGTGGCGGGGAGATTGGAGGTCGCTTTCAGCTCGTCGTTATTCAGGTCCCAATACCCCACTTGGCTGGCGGTGGGGGTGGCGGCACTATCCGGTTTTTCGGGAAGGGCGTAGGTCTCGTTCTTTGCCCAATAATTGGTGGCGCCATCCTTTTCATACTGGATGCTCAAGCCCCAAAGCTTTTTCTGCGTTTCCTTTCCCTCAAAGGTCAGGTCAAATTCAAAAGCGGGATTGCCGTAAAACTTCGTGTTGTCAGGATACTTTGCAACAAAGCTATCGTAGGCAGCCTTGTCGGCGAATCTGGCAACCCCCCAGTTGTTTGCATAGGGACTGTTGAACAAACAGTCCTTCTGGAAGCTCGTATCGGTAAAATCGGTTTTTTCAAAAATATATTGCGTCTTTTTTACTGCCGCAAGGTTGTCAAATCCAATTGCCGCATGCTGCATTTCCTTAAGCGACTCCGGAAGTGTGATGACAAACGGCTGAGCTATCATGGTTTGCTCAATCTTTGTGCCCTCAAGGAAAAAGCCCGTGTACCCAACCAACTCCAGCTGGGAGGGCAGCTCGAACACGGCATTCGGATTCCCGCCTGCCACACGGATATACTCCAGATTGCTGCATTCCCCAAACACCGAGGCATTCCCACTGGTATTGTTCGGGTCATCATTCCCCACTTTTTTCAGGGTGTTCGGCAGGATTACACCGGTAATGGCCGTTTCTTTGAATGCATTGCCGCCAATTTCCTCCACTTGCGTGTGGGAAAGGTCAATTTCGCCGGTCAATTTGGCCGCACAGAAAAATGCCTGGTAATCGATTTTCTTCAGGCCGGTCGCCTCGGAAAAATCGACCGCCACCAGCTGGTTGGAAATATAGGCGATGTCTCTCTCCGGCGAGTTATCGGCCGGGTACCCGCTGATGGTACCAAAGCCGCCCACAAAGCTACGCCCAATCGTTACCGTCGAAGCCGGAATCTTAAGGGAAATGTAGTTAATTCCCGCATCGATCACATGCTCCTGGTACCAGACCGAGTTGATACCGACGATCTCCGAGGTATCGCCTCTTGTGCCATACAAGAATGCCTCCTCCGGAAGCTCGTAGGGGTCGTTTTCTGTGGCCCCGGCCGTTACCCCGGCAACATCAATGCCTTCGTTCCCCTCTGCGGCAGCTACCGTAATCGACGGTATCAGCGACAAGATAACTGCGAACGATACGAGGATGGATATAAATCTCTTCGTCATACTGCCTTCTCCTTCTTGCTGTTTTGGGATGGATAATCATCCGCTCTCCTGTGTTCTTCTACATTCCTCTCAAGGTCTCAAAACGTTTTTGGCGGGCGAAGTCCCGCCGCAAGTCATACCATAGCAAAATTTCTCCCCCTTCCCCGCATAAAAAGTTAAGAATCTGCCATTTGGGACACAACGGCCCATGCCATCCGGCATCGACGCAAACAACCAAATCAGCATTTCGTGATTTCTATTCGCAAAATGTCCCATCTTAGCCTCTTATTTCATCAGAATCGTACCATAGTTGTTACAAAAAGGCAATACCTACCCACCAAATAGGCAGCATAAAAAGACCCACAAAAAGTCTCCCATTTGCGGGTCTGGTTTTTGTGCTTATTTTTATGTACAAGTCCGGCTTCTTGGGAAAATCCGCTAATTTTACAGAAGTTTTACCCCTTGTCCGCTTGCGGACAAACAACAAAATGCTGATTTCGTTGTCTTTCCCGTTTTACAAAATGCTGATTTCGTTGTCTACGAGACAAGTCCCAATCGATCCAGCTGCCGTTGCTGCTCTGCCCCGCTGACGGTCAAATAGATGCGGGTAGTTTCGATGCTGGAATGCCCCAACACATCCGCAAGGCGCACAATGTCCCGGCTAACCTTGTAAAACGTTGTGGCAAACAGGTGGCGCAGATTGTGGGGGAACACCTTCGACGCCTCCACCCCCGCCGCCCTGCACAGCCGCTTAAGCTCGTACCAAACCTGCCTCCGGGAAATGCCCCGTCCGCTTTTGGTGAGAAAAATCTCCCCGGCGGCGATTTTTTGTTTTTTGGCATATTTCAGCAGCTTGCGGCAAAGCTTGGCCGAAAGCAGGACGGTGCGGATTTTCCCCTTAAGGGTAACGGTAGCCCGTCCCGCCTGCGCCGCCTCGCCCGTGATGTAGCGCAGTTCGGAAATACGGATGCCCGTAGCCAGCAGCGTTTCCATAATCAGGGCCAGGCGCTCCTGCCCGCTTTCCCGTGCGGCGGCAAGCAGGCGGTCATACTCGGGTTTGGTTAGCTCCCGGGATTTGTCCCGGAAAATCCGGCGCTGGATTTTTAGGAACTTGAGCCGGATGCCCCACTCCATAAAGCGGAAAAAGCCATTGACTGCGGCAAGCATGGAGTTGACCGTCTGCGGCGCATACCCGCCGTCGAGAAGATGCTTCTTCCAGCCGGCGGCCGTTTCCTTCGTAACGGTACGCCCGTCCAGCCATCCGGCAAAGGCGGCCAGGTCGCGACGGTATTTGGCAACGGTTCCCGCCGTGCGTTCATCCGCCAACAGCGCTGCGCCATACGCCGCCATATCGGTTTGTGTGATGGTGTGTGCCATAGGGATACCTCCTAAATGAGAATACCCATAGTGTACCCCGGCAACCCCGAACCATTAATAAATAATGAAAAATGCCCCGCAGACAGTGTGCGTCCGCAGGGC
>CAKTER010000020.1 GCA_934552695.1 uncultured Eubacteriales bacterium | reverse complement strand
GCCCGGTATTGGCTGATTGGCAACATTGCCAGCCCCTTCTATTTTGTGGTTATCGTTGTCCAGTTTTATGCGCTGCTGCCTCTGTGGCTGTGGCTGGTGCGCCGTGTCCCCGGCTGGGTGGCACTGCCCCTGGCCTTTGCCCTCATGCTGTGGCTACCGCCGTTTCCCTACCGGGACCGGGTATTTGTGACGTATTTAGGCTATTGGCTGTTGGGGTGCTACGGGGCGAAGCATTACCACCGGCTGGTGACGGCCCTGTGGCGGGGCCGGGGTGTATGGGCCGGGGCCTTTGGGCTGGTGGCCGCCGGGGACTTGTGGCTGGCCTGGCAGTCCATGGCACGGGGGCGGGGGTTTTCCTTGCGGCTGCTGGAGGGGGCCCACATGGGATATTGTGTGGGAGCCATTTTGTTGGTGTGGGCGGTGGCTTGGCGGCTGCGGCAGGCCCGGCCCTTGCCCCGGGTGCTGGAGCGGATAGGGGCGGTGAGCTTTCCCATTTACTTGTGCCATTGCCTGATTTTGCAGGAGGCTGACCGCTGGCTGATGGAGGTGTGGGGCGTAAGCCGGATGCGCTGGCTGTTTGTGGGCCGGGCCGTGCTGACCTATGGCCTGACCCTGGGGCTGTGCCTGCTGTATGGGCGCTGGAAACGAAACCGAACCAGGAAGATGCTCTCGTAGCCGAAGGGGTGCGGGAGCTTTTCTCATTTGTTTTGTGCGGGGGGAAAGAAAAAGGAAAGGGAAAAAGAAAGACAAAGAAAAAAGAAAGGCAAAGAAAAAAGGACGCCGAGGCGTCCTTTTATATTTAGTGGATACGGCACTGGGGCAGCTGTTTGGCCAGCTGCTGCATACAGTCTTGAATGGTGATGGCGCCCAAAATGGTATTCCGCACAGCGGAGCCAATCACAGAGCTGAGCAGGGGGATGGAATATTCCCGGTACAGCTGGTTCATCCGAGGGCTGAAGTGGCTTTTCCCAAACTGGGCGTGCCAGGGGAAGTACCGTACCAGCCGGGGGTCCAGGTAAGCGGCCTGATGGGGCGTGGAGCCCCCCAGCAGGCAGAACAGATTGGCCTGTTCCCAGCCGCAGAACCAATGGATACATTCCAGCGCCGCCTCAAAGTCCCGGGTGCTCCGGGTAATGGCCAGGGAAGCGCCACCCAAAATACAGGAGCCGCCGGGGACGCTGCTAAAGCCTATCCGGCCCGTATGGGAGTTTTTTACAATGTCCAGCAGCTGGTTGGAGTGGTTGGAGTGGCCGATAATCATGGCGACCTCGCCCCGGGCAAAGGCTCCGGTCACATCGGCGCCAATCTCCCGGGACTCGCTGCTGCGGGTGGAAAAGGCCGAAAGCTGACACAGGTTTTCGATGGCTTGACGGGCCGCATCCAAATCGAAGTGCCCCCCCTCGGGCAGGGCAGACTGCCGCAAATAAAAATCGTAGCGCAGCAGGAAGTGAGCCAGGATGTTGATGTTGGCCCCAAGGGGCAGGGAGGTGCCGTAGTCCACCGGGGAATGCAGGTTTAGGGTGCGGGTAAAAAAGGCCGCTACCTGATTGAAGTCCTGATAATCCTTGGGAGGGCACAGCTGGGTGCGGTACTGCTCGTAGTACCGGCGCTTTACCATGGGGTCCTCGAACAGGTCCTGCCGGTAGACCAGCAGCTGCGTGCCCACGTCGAAGGGCACGGCATAGGGGACGCCCTTATCCCACTGGGATAGGGCGGCTACGGCTTCGGGGAACATGGTATGGGTCAGGTGCCGGTGGCAGTCGGCATCCAGCGGGTGGAGCCATTGGTGCAGGCCCACGTTATCGGGACGGCCAATCCGCAACAGGTCGAAGTCTTGCAGGATGCCGGGAGCGGTCTGGCTTAAGATTTCGTCCAGCTCGTTGGGGGGCAGGGTGACGATGTTTAAGCCGATACCGGTCTTTTTGGTAAACCCGGCGGACATCCGCCGCAGGGCATCGTTGGCGTCGCTTTTAATGGAAAGCATTTGCAGGGTACAGTCCCGGTGGATTTCTGGCGCAATATGGGGCGGCAAAAAGCCATCGGCGCTTAAAAACACCCGTTGGGCCGGGGCTTGGGGAGACTGCTTGCGGGTTTGGGCCACCCGCAGGCTTTCCCGGGCCAGCTGGCCGTAATTATAATAGTAGTTATGCTCGTTTTGGCCGGGCAGCCGCAGGCCGTAGGCAAAGTGGTACAGCTTGCAGGGGCTATCCAATACCTCGCAGGCCAGCTTGGCGCTACGGCTCAGGTAGGGGGCCATACACAGCAGCACCTCGGGCTGCTCCCGGCTGATGAGGTCGAAAGCCACCGGATAGCAGGTGGCGGTATTGGCGGTGTCGTAGTTGCAGGGGATGCCGTTGAGCTGCAAAATGCTTAGCAGCAGGTCCAAAAATTGCCGGTCCCGGGGGAAGATGTGCTGAATGGCCAAAATGTGTACCCGTTTGGGGCTTTGGGCCACAATGTGTTCCCCGATTTTCCGGGCGTCCCGGATACAGTCGAAGGTGACCCAGTCCTGGGCGTAGTCGGGGGTGTGGCCGGCAAAGACCAGGGTGGTGCCGATGGCCTTCAGGTCGGCATAATGGCCGTCGTCCTCCTCCAAACACGAAATGGTAAACACATAGGTGGGGCGGACGGTAGCCAGCTGCCGCAGCACCCGGCGCTCGTTTTCGGGCTGGTCCTCGGTGGTAAAGCCGCTGACCATCATCCCCTGTTCCTGAAAGTGGTCCCGGATGACGGTATAAAAGTCGGAGTATTGCTGCTCGTCGATGTTGGGCAAAACCACAGCGACCTGGGAAGAGAGGACGGAATTTTTCCGCAGCTGCTGGGCCTGGGAGTTGCGCTGATAGCCCAGAGCCTTTGCGGCCTCCAGCACGGCGGTCATTTTTTCTGTGCTGACGTGGCAGTGGCCGTTCAGCACGTTGGACACCGTTCCCTGGGAAACGCCAGCCAGCTTTGCAATGTCTTTCATGGTCGCCATAGGAGTCCTCGCTTTCCGCAACAACAAAATTTGGAAATTTGAAACGTTTAAAAAATTTTTGATAAAAATGGAGTTTTTAATATTCTATCACACCCTGTCAATACCCTGTCAATGGATTTGGAACAAAATAGGAAGAAAAGGGAAAGACCTGGGAGAAAGAGGGGGGAAACGGATAAAAATTTATAAAAATTAGCAGGAGGGGGCGGGGAAAAGGGCGGAAAATCAAAGGCTTGTTGTGAAAAATGCCCTCGGAATACGGGCTTGGCACAGTGGATTTTTATAAATTGGATAGTTGACAGGTGGGTTGAAGGGACCGCTGGGACGAGACGGCGGGGCGAGAGCGTAAGAAAATTGAAAACTCTTGTAAAAAAATATTGACACGTTTCAAAAACCGGAATATAATCGAACACAACCTAGGCGGCAGCAGAGAAGAATGGCAGCCCGGGGGAGGTAAAGTGCCCGAACGGAACGTTGCACAGAGGTTTCAAAAGGAAAGTAACACCGGGTGGGCAGCAACACAAAGGAGGATGTAGACATGAAGAAAAGAGCGTTTGTAAGCCTGCTCCTGGCAGTGGCTTGCACCACCGGCCTGCTGGCTGGCTGCGGCTCGAAGGATACTTCGGACGACAACAGCAGCAACAATGCAGCGACCGACGAAACTCAGGGCGAAGCCGAATACGGCGATACCATTAACTACGGGATTAACGTAGACACCAGCACCCTGGACCCTCAGGCGGAAAACGACAATAACTCGGAGCAGGTTTTGCGGCAGATGTACGAGACCCTGCTGATGGCTTCCGACGAAGGCCCTCAGCCCCTGCTGGCCGAAAGCTGGAGCTGTGCCGACGACAATGTGACCTGGACCTTTAATCTGCGTCATGGCGTAAAGTTCCACGATGGCTCCGAAATGACTGCCGATGACGTTATCGCTACGTTTGAACGGGCGAAGGAGTATCAGCTGGGCCGTACCGCTACCGGCTTCTCCGCCATTTCCAGCTTTGAAAAGGTGGACGACTACACCGTGAACATCATCACCAGCGAGCCCTACGGTGCTTTGAGTGCTGTGATGACCGACCCTGTGTTCTCCATTATGGATGACGCCACCATCGAAAAGTATGGCCTGGATATTGCTACCGAGCTGGAAGCCGAAAACGGCACCGGCCCCTACAAGCTGGTATCCTGGGACTTTAACAACGAGCTGTGCATGGAAAGCTTCCCCGATTACTGGGGTGGCGAGGCTCCTACCAAGTACCTGAACTTTAAGACCATCCCCGACAGCTCTGCCCGGCTGATTGCCCTGCAGACCGGCGAGGTTGACATCATCGAGAAGTTTACGCAGGAGGATTTGGACACTCTGCGGGCCACCGAGGGTATCGTAGCCGAAACCCACAACAACAACGGCTTCCGTATCTTCCAGTTTGGCTGCAACGACCCCATCATTTCCAACACCAAGGTTCGTCAGGCTTTGGTTTATGCCGTTGACAAGCAGGCGGTTTTGGACGCCCTGTATGGCGATACCGCACACCAGGCGACCGACGTCGTGGGCGAAGGCGTATTTGGCTATGCCAACCTGGGGATTATTGAACAGGATCAGGACAAGGCCCGGGAGCTGCTGGCCGAGGCCGGGTATCCCGATGGCTTTGACACCAAGATTGTAACCACTCCCCGGTATGAGAAGGGCGTGGAAATGGCCGAGATTGTTAAGGCTCAGCTGGCCGAGGTTGGCGTAAACGCCGAGATTGAGGTTTTGGAGTGGAACTCCTTCCTGCCTTATGTAGACGGTATTACGCCGGAAGAATTTAACTGGCCCATCTTCATCATGGGCCTCGGTTCCATGACCGGTGACGCCGACAGCGCTCTGCGGGGGCTGTTCACCACCTCCACCACCGGCACCAACATCCGGAACTATGGCTTCTACTCCAATGCGGAAGTGGACGAGCTGATTTACGCTGCGGCGGCCGAGACCGACCAGGCCAAGCGTCAGGAATACTATGCCCGGGCTGGCGAAATCCTGTACCGGGAAGACCCTGCCGGCATCTGGATGTGGGGCATGAACTACACCACCGCCCGCACCGAGAAGCTGCAGAACGTGACTGTGCATACCATTGGCGAGCAGTCCTTTGAACACGCTACCATTTTGAAGTAATTAAAAACCGGCTCTTTGCTCCGGGAGGGGGAAACCCCTCCCGGATTTGCAAAGAGGTAGGGAGGTTCCCATGTTAAAATACACCATCCGAAAACTTATCCAGCTGCTGATTACGCTTTTCGCCATTTCAGTGCTGGTTTTTTTGCTAGTACGTCTTGTACCGGGCGACCCGGTCAAAAATATGCTGGGCCTAAATGTTCCGGCCGAAACGCTGGCTGCCGAACGGGCCAGACTGGGTCTGGATCAGCCTTGGCCGGTGCAGTACTGGAACTTTATTAAGGGCGTTTTTCAGGGGGATTTGGGCACCTCCATTTACAGCAAACGGCCGGTGGCGAAGGAAATCGCTACGAAATACGCTGTGACCTTTAAGCTGGCTGTGGGCGGCGTTACCGTAGGCTCGGTGCTGGGCATCTGCTTCGGGATTTTGTCGGCGGTACGGCACAACAAGGCCATCGACAATATCGTAAGTGCGGTTTCGCTGCTGGCGGTTTCTACGCCGTTGTTCTTTTTATCCATTATCAGCATGTCGGTTTTTTGCTTAAAGCTGGGCATTTTCCCCAGTATGGGCGTAAAAACACCTCTGCACTATGTATTGCCCATTTGTATTTTGGGCTTTTACTCGGCGGGGGATATTACCCGGGTGACCCGCTCCTCTATGCTGGATGTGCTGAGTCAGGACTATATTCGGACGGCCCGGGCTAAGGGCGTGCCCCGGAAAATCATTGTATTTGGCCATGCGTTAAAGAATGCCATTATCCCCGTAATTACCAGCATTGGCCTGCGGTTTGGCATTTTGCTGGCCGGCTCCACGCTGGTAGAAACGGTATTTTCCATTCCGGGCATGGGCCGGTATTTGGTAGACGGCGTATTGAACCGGGATTACCCGGTGGTACAGGGAGCGGTTTTGGTACTGACGGCTACCTTTGTTATTGTAAACACCGTAACCGACGTCATTTATGGCGTGGTGGATCCCCGGATTAAATATCACTAAGGAGGCGAAAGCATGAAGGAATTTGTGAAAAACTTTTCCCGGCGGAAAATTGCCGTGGTCGCTTTCTTTGTGGTTTTGGCCTTTATTCTCATCGCCTTGGTGGGCCCCTTCTTTTGCAAGTACGATCCCAACGGCCAAGACCTGAACCTGGTGTATCGGCTGCCCATGAAGGGCCACCCCTTGGGGACGGATAACCTGGGCCGGGACATTGCCACCCGTATGGTATACGGCGCCCGGGTGTCGCTTTTGATTAGCTTTTTCGGCGTACTGCTGGGCGAGCTGGCCGGGATTATTTTGGGGGTTTGCGCCGGGTATTTCGGCGGGATTGTGGATAACATCATTACGGCCATCATTGATATTCTGCTGGCCTTCCCCGGGTTGCTTTTGGCCATCGTCATCATCTCGATTTTGGGCAACGGCACCACCAACACCATGCTGACGATTACCCTGTATTCCATTCCCAAGTGCGCCCGGCTGGTGCGCAGCAGCGTGATGAGCGTAAAGCAGCGGGAATACGTGCAGGCCTGCCATACCATGGGGGCCTCGGATTTAAGCATTATTATGCAGCACATTATCCCCAACGTGGTTTCGGTAATTATTGTAGACTTTACCCTGGCTTTGGGCTATGCCATCCTGACGGCTTCGGCCCTGTCCTTCCTGGGCATCGGCGTACAGCCGCCCAACCCGGAATGGGGCGCCATGCTGAACCAGGCCAAGGACGTTTTGATGAAGTTCCCCTGGGCCTCCATCGTTCCCGGCGTGGGCATTACGCTGGTGGTTTTGGGCTTTAGTTTGTTTGGCGATGGGATTCGGGATGCGCTGGATCCCAAGCTGAAGAATAAGTAAGGAGGCGGAGGCAATGAGTGAACCCATTTTGGAAGTAAAGGACCTTCACATCTGCTTCCACTCGGATAAGGGCGCCCTGCCGGTGGTGGAGGGCGTAGACTTTTCGCTGAACGAAAGCGAGATTTTGGCCATTGTAGGCGAGTCCGGCTGCGGCAAAAGCGTAACCTCCCTGTCGATTTTGGGGCTGATTGAAACACCCCCCGGGGAGATTACCGGCGGCGAGATTTTGTACCGGGGCAAGAACCTGCTGGCCTGCTCCGAAAAGGAAATGGAAAAGATTCGGGGCAACGACATTTCGATGATTTTCCAGGAGCCCATGACCTCGCTGAACCCGGTGTATACCGTGGGCAAGCAAATTATGGAATCCTTAAAGTACCATCAGGGCCTGAAGGGGGCCGAGGCGAAGGCGAAGGCCATTGAGCTGATTGGCCTGGTAGGGATTTCCTCCCCCGAGACCTTTTTTAACAACTACCCTCACCAGCTTTCCGGCGGGATGCGGCAGCGGGTGATGATTGCCATTGCCCTGGCCTGTAACCCCAAGATTCTGATTGCCGACGAGCCGACGACCGCGTTGGACGTGACCATTCAGGCCCAGATTATGAACCTGATTGTGGACCTGAAGAAAAAGACCGGGACCTCTATTATTTTGATTACCCACGACTTTGGCGTGGTATCCAAAATGGCCGAAAAGGTGGTTGTGATGTACGCCGGGCAGATTGTAGAGGCCACCGGGGTGAAGGAGATTTTTGCACATCCTCTGCATCCCTACACCGAGGGGCTTTTAAAGTCTATCCCCCGGCTGGACGAGGATCCGGAGTATTTGTATAACATAAAGGGCACGGTGCCGCCGCCCAGCGATTTCCCTGTGGGCTGCCGGTTTTCGCCCCGGTGCCCCTTTGCCACCGAGCGCTGCAAGGCGGAACGCCCGCCCTTGCGGGAAGCGGAGCCGGGGCACCAGATTCGTTGCTGGAGGTATGAGGAATGAGTATGGATGACCGCAAGGAACTGCTGGCATTTTCCCATGTGAAAATGTATTATCCGGTTAAGGATAACAAGGGCCTGTTTGAAAAGACCCGCCTCCTCCATGCTGTGGACGATGTGAGCTTTTCGGTGTACAAAGGCGAAACCTTGGGGATTGTGGGCGAGTCGGGCTGCGGCAAGTCTACCACCGGCAAGCTGATGGTAAAGCTGCTGACCCCCACCGAAGGCGCCATCACCTTTGAGGGGAAAGACATTAACAAGCTGAGCCGGCAGGAGGACTTTGTGTTTAAGCGGAAGGTCCAGCTGGTATTTCAGGACCCCTATTCCTCGCTGGATCCCAAGTTTACCGTGGGCCGCTGCATTGAGGAGCCGCTGCGGATTCACAAGATTGGCACCCCCGAGGAACGGAAGCAGCGGGTGCTGGAGCTGATGGACGAGGTGGGCTTGCCTCCCGAGGCGTATAGCCGCCATCCCCACGAGTTTTCCGGCGGCCAGCGGCAGCGGATTGGCATTGCCCGGGCCCTGGCCCTCCAGCCGGAGCTGCTGTTGTGCGACGAGCCGGTTTCGGCCTTGGACGTATCCATTCAGGCCAAAATTTTGAACATGATGAAGGATTTGCAGAAGAAATATCAGCTGTCCAGCGTGTTCATTTCCCATAACCTGGCGGTGGTGAAGCACATGTGCGACCGGGTGCTGGTGATGTACTTGGGGAACGTGGTGGAGGTTGCCGACCGGGATTCTCTGTTTGAGAAGCCCCTGCACCCCTATTCCGAGGCGTTAATCAAGGCCATCCCCGTGATTGGCGCCGAGGGCGAATTTAGCCAGGATATTTTGCAGGGCGACGTGCCCAGCCCCATCGACCCGCCCCCGGGCTGCCCCTTCTGCGGCCGGTGCAAGTATGCTACCGAGCGCTGCCGGACAGAAAAGCCCAAGCTGCGCCAGGTGGACGCCAACCATGCGGTGGCTTGCCATTTGCACGACGACATTACGGTTCCCATGCCAGACTCCGCCGCTGTGGCAGAGCCTGTGAAATAACCCAACTATCTTTAAGCTTAAGGAGGTTTTTGCAATGACTATGGATGAAATGTGGAAACTGGCCGGAGAGTATCAGCTGAACTACTGGTGCAACGACGACCCCGACCTGAAAGCGGCGGTAATCGCCACCAACGAAGCCATTTCTCCCGAGGCCCGGAAGCTGCACGACGAGTCCATTGTTTTGGATATGTGTTCCTTCTTCCTGCACGAGTACAACTGGCAGCTGGAGCAGTCCGGCGCTACGGCCATGAACTTTACCCTGGGTGACGTATACAGCCCCAGCCCCAGCAAGGTGATGGGCGACCTGATTGGGATGCACAACGCCGTACACCGTTCGCCCGATAAGCTGATGATGATTCACAGCGTGGAGGACATTTATCAGGCCAAGCGGGAAGGCAAGACCGGCATCATTTTTGGCGCTCAGCATTGCGACTTTGTCTATCATGCCGACCTGGAGGCTTCGCTGGAAGTATGGGCCAGAATGGGCCTGCGGGTTATGCAGATTGCTTACAACCATCGGACCTTTGCTGCCGACGGCTGTGCCAGCGGGACGGATGCCGGCATTACCGAGCAGGGCAAGGTGCTGATTCGGGCCATGGAAAAGAACGGCATTACGCTGGACTTGAGCCACTGCGGCCGCCAGTCTGCGTTGGAGGCTATGGATTATGCGGAAAAGCCCATGATTTTTAGCCACCAGAATCCTTCTGCCCTGTATCCGCACCTGCGGACCATTGACGACGAGCCCCTGAAGAAGTGCGCCGAGCGGGGCGGTGTGGTTTGCGCTACCGCCTATCTGCCTCTGCTGTACGATGGGAAGCACTTCCCCACCGTGGAGAACTATGTGGATATTCTGGCCTACTATGCGGATATGCTGGGCATTGACCATGTTGGCATTGGCCTGGATTCCAATGGTCAGGCCGGCTGCTATGACCGGGATGACGCCATGAACCTGAATACCTTCCACAAGAACCTGTACGACAAGTACGGCTGCGCTTACATTAAGGGCATTGAGGAAGGCCGGGGCAAGTTCTGCGCCGCCGCCGAGGGCCTGATGAGCACCGCCAACCTGCCCAACATCACCGAGCATATGCTGAAGCGGGGCTTTAGCCACGAGGACGTAAAGAAGGTTTTGGGCGGCAACATGATGCGTATTTTTGAACAGACCTGGGCGAAGTAAGGGCGGAAAAGAGGAAGGATCATGTTAAAAGGCAAACTGTATACCCAGGCGGTAGCCGGGAAGGTACGGGTTTATTTTATGCAGCAGGGAATGCCCGGCGAAGACCCCAATGCGCCGGTTAAAATTTTCCGCAAGCAGGCCGATGACATCAGCTTCAGCTTTGGTATGGCCGGGGACGCCATGGGCAACTGGGTGGAGTACATTGACAACATGAAGTTGACCGACCCCGGCGTGACCTGTATTTTTGAAGGCAAGCTGCCCTATTCCTATACCTTTTGCGAATACCTGGACGAGGGGGCGGAAATAGGCCATTGCTATGTGTATTGGGTGGTTTCCCAGGGCGAGGACGGCACGGTTTTGGGCCCTGTGGGCTGCCGGGTCCGGGACCCCGAGGTGTGGTGGAGCCACAAGCGGACGGTGGAGGAGCTGGAGAAGCTGACCGCCGAATATCCGGGCCTCATCGAAATGAAGCAATACGGCGAAACCACTATGCACCGGCCCATGCACGCCCTGCACATTGGCAACCGGGACAAGGTGGTGGCCTTGGCCGGGGCGGTACACGCCAGCGAGCCCGGCCCCGAGCTGCTGGTGCGGGCGGTGCGGCACATTATCCACATGCGCCCCGACCTGCTGGAAAAGGTGGGCCTGGCGATGCTGCCCACCATCAACATCGACGTGCGGGAGGAGACGGTGAACGGCACCCCGCACTATCTGCGGAAGAACCACAACGGCGTTGACCTGAACCGGAACTTCCCCTGGAACTGGAAAGAGGAGTTTGTGTACGGTGTGTCCAACATTATCCCCGAATCCAGCACCTACCACGGCCCCTATGCCGGCAGTGAAAACGAAAGCCAGGCGGCCATGAAGTTTATCGACGCCGTGGTGCCCGCCGCCCTGTTCGTTTACGACTCGGCTTCGGTTATTACCGAGGACACCCTGCTGTTCGATGGCGACCCCTCCGATGGCCCCAGCTATGACTATGCCAACGTGGTGGCCAATATCTATTCCCAAGCCTTCCGGGCCAATCATCCCGGCTGCGGCACCTTTACCGCCGCCCCGGTGAGCTTCCCGCCCGAGCTGGATTGCTTTGCCGAGACCGGGAAACCCACCGCCACCTTTGAGGGCTGGGCCTACTACAAGTATTTTTGCCCGTCGTTCTCCCTGCAATCCTCCAATTCGGTGGAAGGCCGGTGCAACAACGACGACCAGGTGCCGCTGGAGCGGCTGGAGCAATGGTCGTTGCGCCACGCCTATGCGCTGATTGCCGTTATGGAGTTTTTGGCGGAACAAAAGGGCTGAGAATCTACGAAGAAACGCAAAGAAAAGCGCTCTGCGAAAGCAGGGCGCTTTTTGTGGGGCCGGAAAGGGGAAAAAAGACCCGGACATAGGGCGTCCGGGTCAAAGGGATTATCCGCCGATGGGAATATAGTCATCGGAGGGGTCGGGCGCCGGCTCCGGCTGAGGAACGGCCGGCGTCGGCTGGTCGGGCGAATCGGGCTGGTCGGGCTGGTCGGGCTGGTCGGTCGGGTCGCCGCCCTCCGGCTCTTCCTCTCCGCCGATTACCCCGGAGTCGGGGGCGTGATAATCGCTGTGGTCAATGGTACAGGGCTCCAGTACGATTTTCAGGATTTCCCCGTTTTCATCGAAGGAATCGGGCATGTTGAGGATTTTGCCCTCTTCATCGACAGCCAGTACCACTTCCTGCCGGTACTCGGCGGGACAATCGTCCCCGGCCAAATAGCCGGTGGTATTGTCGATGGTAAAGGTTTTGTGGAGGGTACAGGGCTCGCTGGAAATACCGGCCCCCACGTCGGTGGCGTAGTAGTCGGTAACGACCTTGCACCCGTAATAATCCTGGCTGCATAAGTCGGAGGGCATTTGGTTGGACACCGAGCAAAGCGTGACCGAGCTGATATTGGCCGGGCGCTCAAACTCTACCCGGGGCAGGTTGTTGTGCAGCTGATCCATCACATCCCGCCACAGCAGCAGGTGATAGCTCTTATCGTACTTCATGGTTTTGGGCTGGTCGTAGCCCAGCCAAATCCCGGCGGTATAGTAGGGGGTGTACCCGGCAAAGGTTAGGTCGTAGTCGTTGGTGGTGGTGCCGGTTTTCCCCGCAATGGGCATGGAGTTTTGCGTAAAGTTGGCCAGCCGCCCGGTAGCGCTGCCGCCGCCGGTGATAACGTCTTTCATCATATCGGTAAGCAGCCAGGCCACGCTTTCGTGGATGACCCGGTGGGACTCGTTGTTGTAGCTGAGCAACAGGTTGCCGTTATGGTCGTACACGGCGGTGTAGGTGGTGGGCTTGTTGTATACGCCGCCATTGGCAATGGCCGCATAGGCCGCCGTTAATTCCAGCACCGAAACGCCGTCGGTCAGCCCGCCCAAACTGGTGGAGTAGTTGATGTCGGAGAAGATTTGGCCGTTGACCTCCCGGGATTTGACCAGCGAGGTGAAGCCAAAGTTGAGAAGGTATTCGTAAGCCCGTTCGGGGGTGACCAGCGCCATGGTTTTGGCAGCCAGAATGTTCATAGAATCCCGGATGCCTTCCCGCACGGTGCAATAGCCCCGGTACTTGCTGCCCCACCAGTTCCGAGGGCTCCAGCCGCCTACGGTAAAGGCCTCGTCTTTAATCGAGGAGGCGGGGGTTAAAAGCCCCAAATCCAAAGCGGGGGCATAGGCTGCCAGCACCTTGAAGCAGGAGCCGGGCTGGCGCAGGGCCTGGGTGGCCCGGTTATAGACCAGGTCGCCCTGCTTTTCGCCCCGGCCACCGATGAGGGCTTTGACATAGCCGGTGCTTTGGTCCATGATGACCATAGCCGATTGCAAAGAGTAGGTGACCTGTAAATTATCGGCTACCAGCCGGTGCCCGTCTGTAATCAGCTCGTCCTGCACCGACTGGGCGAAGGCCTCGGCCTCCTCCTGATTGGACACAATTTTGGAGCGGGAATAGTGGGATTGCTCCTCGGTGGTGGTATCCATGACCGAAATGGTATAGGTGGCGGAAAGCTCGTCCCGGCCACTGGGGGGGAAGAGCTCGGCCTTTTGATAGGAGGCATCCAGCACCGATTGGATGCTTTGATCCAGGGTGGTATGAATGCTTAGGCCGCCGCTGTAAATCATGTTGTAAGCCTGAGCCTTGCTCATGCCCTTTTCTTCCATCAGGGCGTTGGCGACATCCAAAATCACCTGGTCCACAAAATAGGTGTGGTTGGCGGCTTTGGCCTGGTCTACGGTGGTATCGCCGCTGGCCAACAGGGAGGTCACGTCGGTGGCGTTGGCCTCGTCGGCCTGGGCCTGTGTAATATAGCCCAAATCCACCATTTTTTGCAAAACGGTGGCCCGCCGCTCAGTGATGTGCTCGGGGAAGCGGACGGGGGAGTAGTAGGACGGGTTTTTGGTAATGCCAGCCAGCGTGGCGCACTCCGCCAGAGTCAGCTCGCTGACGTTCTTGCCAAAATAGTACAGAGAGGCGGCCTGGACGCCGTTCAGGCCGTGGCCTAAGCTCATGGTGTTTAAATACAGCTCCAAAATATAGTTTTTGGCAGCCTCTTTGCTTCCCAGCTTTTCGGTCAGATTCTTTTCCAGTTGGACGGCCAGGTATTGCTCCTGGATTTTCCGGGTCAGCTGCTTTTCGCTGGTTAGCACCTCGTTTTTAATGAGCTGCTGGGTGATGGTGCTGGCCCCTTGCGAAAAGCTGTGGGTTTGGATGTTAATCATCAAAGCCCGTAAAATGCCCTTGGGGTCGATGCCGTTATGCTCGTAGAAGCGCTCGTCCTCGATGGAGACCACGGCTTTTTGCAGGTTTTCGGGGATTTGATCCAGCTGGACATATTCCCGGTTTTCCTCGCCGTGGAGCCGGTCGATTTCTTTTCCGGCAGAGTCGTAAACGATAGAGGTGTAGTTTTCGGGAACCACATCGTCGGTATTCATGGTGGGGGCCGAGTCCACAATCCCCATGTAAGCGCCCAGTAAGGCGCCGGCGATGGCGAAAATGGCCACGATAATGACAATAAGAATGGTACGCAGAATGATTCTGCCCGGGGTCAGGCGTTTGCGCTTCCGCTGCTTGCGCTTGCGGGGGGCGGGCCGCCGCTGGGGCTGTTGTGCATTACTCATCGGATTCCTCCTTACCTGGTACAAGAGTACATCTTCCCCGATTATAGCAAAAATGGGGGGAAATAGAAAGCGTTTTCCCTTAGTTGTATCATAAAATTAAAAAAAGAATTTCTTAAAAAGTGGGGGATGGGGCCATTAAAAAGAAGAAAACAGGCCGTTGGTGGGGGCTGGCAGCGCTGATTTTGGCGTTGGGACTGGCGCTTTGGCAAGCGGAACGGCGGGTGCTGCCGGTGGCTCTGGCGCTGGCGGAGGCGCAGGCCCGGCAGAGGGTAACGCTGTGGATGGACGAGGCGGTAGAGAAAGCCGAAACGGAGCTGGGGCTTTCGGCAGCGGCGCTGCTGGGGCCGGGCCCGGGAGCGGGGGAAAACGCCTTTACCGTGGATGCGATGGCGGTCAACCGGCTGGCGGTGGCGGTAAGCCGGAATTTGAATGAACGCCTTTCGGCGGAGGAGGCCGAACGAGTCGGCATTCCGCTGGGGGCGGCGTTGGGCCCGGGGCTGTGGGCGGAGCGGGGG
>CAKTER010000019.1 GCA_934552695.1 uncultured Eubacteriales bacterium | reverse complement strand
GGTCAGTGAAAAGCACGCCGGGTTTGTCATCAACCGGGGGCAAGCCACCGCCGCCGATATTCTGGCGGTTATCGACCACTGTCGCAAACAAGTACAGCAACAATTTGGGGTCGAGCTGGAGCCGGAAGTAAAGATTTGGGGCGTTCCCGCCCCTCAGAAATAGCACCCATTCCCAAAGAGAAGCGAGCAGGGAGGCCAGCCATGCGTTTTGTGATTGTCACCGGAATGAGCGGAGCCGGAAAATCCACCGCCCTGAAATATTTGGAGGATGCCGGGTATTTTTGTGCCGACAACCTGCCGCCTTCTTTAATGCCGAAGTTTGCCGAGCTCTGCTTTCAGCAGATTGACAAGGTAGCGCTGGGCATCGACACCCGGGGCGGCCGCCTGTTTCAGGATTTGTTTACCGCCCTGGAAAACGTAAAGGCTGCCGGTTACCCCTGCGAGATTTTGTTTTTGGACGCCTCGGACAAGGCGCTGGTGAAGCGCTACAAGGAGACCCGCCGCAGCCACCCCCTGTCCCGCAGCGAAGTCAACGACGGCATCCGCCGGGAGCGGGAAATCTTGGCCGATGTCAAACGCCGGGCGGATTACATCATCGACACCAGCAACATTTTGCCCCGGGAGCTGAAAGAGCAAATCTACGAAATTTTTGTGGAGGGAAAGACCTTTGAAAGCCTGATGATTACCATTCGTTCCTTCGGCTTTAAATACGGCATCCCGTCGGACTGTGATTTGGTATTCGACGTGCGGTTTTTGCCCAATCCCTATTACATTCCCGAGCTAAAACCTCAAACGGGGCTGGACGCCCCGGTACGGGACTATGTGATGCAATTCCCCGAGACCCGGGTCTTTTTGGACAAGCTTACGGATATGCTGGAGTTTTTGATTCCCCAATATATTCGAGAGGGGAAGCACCAGCTGGTCATCGGTATCGGCTGTACCGGCGGCAAGCACCGGTCGGTGGCTATTGCCTGCGCCCTGTATCAGGCGCTTTCCGGCAGCGGCCACAGCCTGGTGCTCAAGCATGAGCACATCGAGCAGGATGACCGCCGGAAATAAGTCCTGCGAAAGGAGCGAGTTTTTTGTCCTTTTCTTCCAATGTAAAAAACGAATTATCCCGGCACTATGGCAGTTCCCGCCATTGCAATATTGCCGAAATTGCCGCCATTTTAAACATGTGTGGACAAATTACCGAAGCCCCTCATGGTTTTATGGTAAAAATTCAGACCGAAAATGTAGCGGTGGCCAGAAAGTACTTTACTTTACTTAAAAAAACCTTTAATATAGATAGTGATATCTTGATTCGCCGGAATAGCCAGCTAAATAAAAACCGGGTGTACATGCTCTATTTGCGGGATTCCCGGCTGGCCGAAAAGGTACTGCTGGCAACCGGGCTTTTACAGCGGGATCGGGCAGAGGCGGTGATTCGCAACCGCATCTCGTCGCTGGTGGTTTCGGCCTCCTGTTGCAAGCGGGCCTATATCCGGGGGGCGTTTTTGGCCTCCGGCTCCGTAGCCGACCCGGAAAAAACCTACCATTTGGAATTTGTGACCGCCGACGCCGCCTATGGCCGGCAACTGCGGGATCTCATCAATTCCTTCGATTTGGACGCTAAGATTGTAAAGCGCAAGGAGCACTATGTGGTGTACCTAAAAGAGGGCGACCAGATTGTAAACCTGCTGAACATTATGGAAGCCCATGTGGCGCTGATGGAGCTGGAAAACGTGCGTATCCTAAAGGATATGCGAAACAATGTTAACCGGATTGTAAACTGTGAAACAGCCAATTTAAACAAAACCATTTCGGCGGCCATCCAGCAGCTGGAGGACATCCAGTATTTGGCCGAGCACAACGAGATTGCCAAGCTGCCGCCCGCCCTACGGTCGGTGGCCGAAGCCCGGATGGAGCAGCCCGACGCCAGCCTAAAGGAGCTGGGGGAAAGCCTGAACCCGCCGGTGGGGAAGTCCGGCGTCAATCATCGGTTACGAAAGCTTAGCGAATTGGCTGACACATTGCGTACAGAGAAAGGTGAGGGGTTATGCTGAAACAAAATGTAGTTGTGTCCCGGGAACTGGATCTGCATCAGGCGGCGCTGCTGGTACAGGCAGCCAGCCGTTACCAAAGCCAGGTTTACATTTCGGTGGATGAAAAGCGCGCCAATGCCAAAAGCATGATGGGGCTGGTAGCTTTGGGCCTGCAAAACGGCCTGGCCGTCGAAGTCTCGGCCGAGGGCCCGGATGAGGCGGAAGCGGTAGCTGGACTGGCAGCCGAGCTTACGAAAAAATAAAACGGGGAGGATGCTATGTCTTCGATTTTAACCATTCTCGTACTGCTGCTGGCGGCCGCCTTTACGGTGGGCCGTATTGCCGGTGATTTTTTCTACAACTATGCCATTAAGCGTAGCAACAAAAGCTATATCAAGGCTTTTTCCGATTTAAACAACGCCGACCCCCAAGCCGAGGAAAAACAAATGGTACGGGACTGGGTCAGCCGTCTGCAAGCCAAAAAAAAGCTGGAGGAGCACCGGTTGCGGTCGTTTGACGGCACCGAGCTGTTTGGCCAGATTGGCCGGCAGGACGAGCCCTCCCACAAATGGGCGGTGTGCGTTCATGGCTACGCCTGCACCGGCAACAGCATGTATAAATACGCCAAACGCTTTTACGAGCAGGGCTATCATTTTATCCTGCCGGATTGCCGGGGCCACGGCCGTAGCGGCGGCTCCTACATGGGCATGGGCTACCACGACCGGCTGGATGTTCTGCGGTGGATTGATTTGATTTTAGGGCAGGATAAGGAGGCCGAAATCCTGCTGTTTGGGGTATCCATGGGGGCTGCCACCGTGATGATGGCCGCCGGGACCCGGCTTCCCCAAAATGTTCGCTGCATTGTAGAGGACTGCGGGTATACCTCGGCCAAGGATACGTTTCAGGCTGTGTACCGGAGGGAATTCCCCAAGCTGAAATTCCCCTCCTACGAAAAGCTGTACCAATGGTTTAATACCTCCTGCGAGCGGCGGGCCAATTTTGACATGGACAAGGCCGACCCGCTGGAACAAGTAAAAAATTCCAAGGTACCTATGATGTTTATTCATGGAACAGCCGACCGTTTTGTGCCGTATAATATGGTCTATCAACTGTACGAGGCCGCCAACTGTGAAAAAGAGCTGATGGTGGTGGAGGGGGCCGGGCACATCAAATCCTACGAGGTGGCAAAGGACGATTATTGGAAGCAGGTATTCGATTTTGTCAACGAGTATGTGTGAGCCTGTGTAAGAGCCATCCCGGCAAATCGCTTGGTAAATAATGTCAACAGAAAAACGGTTTGAGCCTTCTTTGTGGAGCCGAACCGTTTTTCTGTAACCTACAGGCTGTGAAAAAATTTGACCGAAGTGAAAAGAGAGAGCCAGTTCTTGTCTCAAACACAAATGGTTCAAGTACCCAAATAAACCCAAACAAAAAGGAAACAAACAAAAAGGCTTGTTGTCTGCAAACGGTAGACGGCAAGCCTTTTTAGATATCGAACCAAAAAAAGAAATGCCGGTTCAAATGCTCAAATTCATCACAAAAAAACCGCAAGTAGGGGTCTTTGTCTATCGATAAAACTATTCGCAAAAGACAAGTTTTGCGAATAGTTAATATAGATTTTGATGGACAAGCCTAATTATTCTTATTCCTGCACTATCTCTGTCTACGAATTTCCACAATCCCATTCAAGTCGGTTCCCTATAGCTTGTTCTGCTTCCATAGTCCTTCCCGCAGGCCTGTCCAACCAATTTCCATATCCTTTGTCCCTAACCCTCATTCTCGGTTTCTTTCACATCATTATTTCTATTTCTTTTCTACAGCTTTGGATTCCAGACCTTACACCTTATTTCCGTTAATGAATCTCTTGCCCTTAAATCTCAAAATCTTTCATTTCAAATCTTTATTTTATTCTTTCATTTTCGCCATCCTTTTTCTGCAAATCTGTTTCAATCTCTTAATCGATTTATATCTCTTATGGTTTTATTTGTTTTCCCGGCCTGCGGATTCTCTTTACATCCATCCGGCCAGCGTGCTTATTACAATTTTCTAGATTGTACAAGCCATTTTTTCTCCTTCTTTCAATCCCTTCTAAAAATTGAAAATGGCCTACTTATTTCAGCAGACCAAGTAAATCATTTACCATAATTATATTATGTAGTTTGTCTTGTTTTTCTTTACGCTTCATGCTTCTGCATTTATTAAATAAAAAAAGCCCAGGCAAATGCCTAGGCTAGATGTATGCGAGAAGATTCGAACTCCCGGCCTTCTGATCCGTAGTCAGACGCTCTATCCAGCTGAGCTACGCATACATATCAACTCAACAGATTTATTATAGCGCAGCCGGATAGAATTGTCAAGACTTAATCCTTTAAAACCTGTGAGTTTTTTACCAGATAGTCCACCCCGGAAATGACCGTCAGCGCACCGGCAGCCACCTGTAAAATCAGGCCCAATACGCCCCAAAAAGCACCGGACAGGCCCAGCAGCAAAACGATTACCATAATCATTTGCACCGTGGTTTTCACCTTGCCCCACATGCTGGCGGCAATCACAATCCCCTCCTCCGCTGCAATCAGGCGGAAGCCGGTAACAATAAACTCCCGGCTGATGATGAGGATAACCAAGATTAGGTTGATGCGCCCCTGATACAACAGGCACAGCATGGCCGCCGTAACCAGCAGCTTATCGGCCAGTGGGTCGGCAAACTTGCCGAAATTCGTAATCAAGTTGTATTTCCGGGCAATTTTCCCATCCAACATATCCGTTAGCGAGGCGGCAATAAACAAAATCAGGGCAATCGTCTGGTGCCCCGTCAGCTGGGCCGCCACAAAAAACGGAATCATCACCACCCGCAGCATCGTCAGCTTATTCGGCAGGTTCATATTCATCCACAAGCACTCCCATCAAATCGTAGTCCAATGCGCCGGTAATCTCCACTTCCACCAGCTCGCCCGAAGGAATCTCCCGGGCCGTTTCGATAAACACCAGCCCGTCCACCTCCGGGGCATCGTATTGGCTGCGGGCGCACAACACGCCCTCCTCGGGCAGGCGGCCTTCCACCAAAACCAGCATCCGCTTCCCCACCTGCTCCTCGCAATGAGCCGCCGAAATCTGCTTTTGCAGCTCTAAAATCGCATCCCGGCGAGCTTCCTTCACCTCTTGCGGCAGCTGGCCCGGCATCCGGGCGGCTACCGACCCCTCCTCCTGAGAGTAGGCAAAGGCCCCCAGCCGGTCGAACTTCTCCTCGGCCACAAAGTCCAGCAGCTCGGCAAATTCTTCCTCGGTCTCCCCGGGAAACCCGGCAATCAGCGTCGTCCGCAGGCAAATGCCGGGTACGGCCTCCCGCAGGTGTGCTAGGCGCTCTCGCAGCATATTCCGGCTACTACGGCGGCCCATCCGCTTTAGGACGCTGTCGGAAGCGTGCTGAATGGGAATGTCCAGATACTTGCAGATTTTCGGCTCCCGGGCCATCACCGTCAGCAAATCTTCGGGAATCGTCTCGGGATAGCAATACAGCACCCGAATCCATACCAAGTCCTCAATGGCGCATAGCCGGGTCAAAAGCTCGGCCAAACAGGGCTTTCCGTACCGGTCCCGGCCATAAATCGAGGTATCCTGGGCCACAATGACCAGCTCTTTTACCCCCTGGGCCACCAGGCTTTTGGCCTCGTCCACCAAGCTTTCCATGGTACGGCTCCGATGGTTGCCCCGCAGACTGGGAATGACGCAATAGGTGCAGTGGTTGTCGCAGCCCTCCGAAATCTTTAAATAGGCCGTGTACGAAGGGGTGGAGAGCACCCGGCCGCACACCAACTCGCTGTCCTCGGGCATTTGGGCATCGATGGAATGGAACACCTCCAGATTCTTTTCCCCGGCCAGCACCCGCCGGCAAATTTCCGGCAGTTCTTGAAAAGCCGTCGTGCCCAAAATGGCGTCCACCTCCGGCAGCTCGGCAAACAAATCGTCGTGATACCGTTGGGACAGGCATCCCGCCACAATGAGGCCCTTCAGCGTTCCGTCCTCTTTGCGCTTCCCCGCCTCCACGATGGTTTCGATACTTTCGGTCAGGGCATCCTCCACAAAGGCGCAGGTATTAATGACCAAAATATCCGCTTCCTCCACCGGGGCCAGCGTAAACCCGGCCTGCTGCAAAAGCCCGCACAGCACCTCGCTGTCCACCCGGTTTTTGTCGCAGCCCAGCGTAATAAACCCAACTTTAGCTTCTTCCATTTATTTCCCCTCCGCTGCCGTTAGGCAGTTCACCAGCAGCATGGCCCGGGTCATGGGCCCCACGCCACCGGGCACCGGGGTAATGGCTCCGGCTATCGGGCTGACCGCTGCAAAATCCACATCGCCGCACAGCTTGCCCTCGTCGTTCCGGTTCATCCCCACATCCACCACAATAGCCCCCGGCTTCACCATGTCGGCAGTGATGGTGTTGCGCTTGCCCACCGCCGCTACCAAAACGTCGGCCTGCCGGCAGACCTCCTTCAGGTTTTGGGTTTTGGAATGACATACCGTCACCGTGCCATTGGCCGCCAACAGCAGCAGCGCCATCGGCTTGCCCACAATATTGCTGCGGCCTACCACAACGCAGTTTTTCCCCTCCACCGAAAGCCCGCTGCGGCGAATCATTTCCATTACCCCGGCCGGAGTACAGGGCAAAAAGACAGGCTCTCCAATTTGCAGCCGTCCCACATTGTAGGGGTGGAAGCAGTCCACATCCTTTTTCGGGTCAATGGCATACAAGATTGCTTTCTCGTCAATTTGCCGGGGCAGGGGCAGCTGCACTAAAATCCCATGGACGCTGTCCCGGGCGTTCAGCTCGTGAATCAGCTCCAGCAGCGCCGCCTGGGTTGTCTCCTCCGGCAAATGGAAGCCCAGGGACTGGATTCCCACTTCCTCGCAATCCTTTTGCTTGTTTCGTACATATACCTGGGAAGCCGGGTTTTCCCCCACCCGCACTACCGCCAAGCAGGGCCGCACGCCCCGCTCCTGTAGCCGGGCCACCTTGTCCCGTACCTCGGCCTTAATCTCCGCCGCCATCTGTTTTCCATCCATCAAGACCATATTCGTCCTCCTTGCTTCCTGCCCGCTTATCTACCAAGAGCGCCGGGCTTATCCCGAATGGCCGTTTTTATAGGCCTCAAACTCTGCCAAGCTCATTTTTACTTTCCGGGGCTTGCTCCCCTCCTCGGGGCCCACAGCTCCGGCGGCCTCCAGCTCGTCCATCAGCCGGGACGCCCGGTTAAAGCCAATACGGAACTGCCGCTGCAGCATGGAAACCGAGGCCTTTTCCTTGGTCACCACCAGCTCCAGCGCCTGCAAAAACAGCTCGTCGCCTTCGCCATCCTCGCTGCTTCCGCCGTCCCCGGCAGTCCCGGGCTTGGTAGCGCTGGTCATTTGCTCCACAATCTCCGGGTCGTATTGGGCTTCCTGCCCGCCCTTCACAAACTCCACCAGCCGCTCCACTTCTTTGTCGGTCACAAAGGCCCCCTGAATCCGGACGGGCTTGCTCGTCCCCACAGGATAGAACAGCATGTCGCCTTTCCCCAGCAGCTTTTCGGCGCCCACCATATCCAAAATCGTGCGGCTGTCGATGCCCGAAGACACCGCAAACGCCAGCCGGGAAGGAATATTGGCCTTAATCAGGCCGGTGATGACGTCCACCGAGGGCCGTTGGGTAGCAATAATCAGGTGCATCCCCGCAGCCCGGGCCATTTGGGCCAACCGGCAAATGGCATCCTCCACTTCTTTGGGGGCCGCCATCATCAAATCGGCCAGCTCGTCGATGATAATGACGATTTGGGGCATCAGCCCTTCCTCCCCCGCTTCCCGCTTGTGGGCATTGTAGCCGGAAATATCCCGGACGTTGCATTCAAAAAACTCGTTGTACCGCCGCAGCATTTCCCGCACGGCCCAATTCAGGGTCCCCGCCGCCTTTTTGGGGTCGGTCACCACCGGCAGCAGCAGGTGGGGAATGCCGTTATATACCGAAAGCTCCACCACCTTGGGGTCAATCATCAGCAGCCGGACTTCCTCGGGGGTGGCCTTATACAAAATGCTGGTGATAAGGGTGTTGATGCACACGCTTTTCCCACTGCCCGTAGCACCGGCAATCAGCAGATGTGGCATCTTGGCAATGTCCGTCACCACCGGCGAACCGGCAATATCCTCGCCCAAGGCAAACGCCAGCTTGGAGGGAAATTTTTGGAAGGCGTCGCTTTCCAGCACATCCCGCAAGAATACCGATTGCGCCTCCCGGTTGGGCACCTCGATGCCCACCGCCGCCTTACCGGGGATGGGGGCTTCAATCCGGATACCGCTGGCTGCCAAGTTCAGGGCAATGTCGTCGGCCAAATTCACAATTTTGCTGACCTTCACCCCTTGCTTGGGGACAATCTCGTACCGGGTTACCGTGGGGCCTTTATTGATTTGAGATACCCGGGCTTCTACGCCAAAGCTCCGCAGGGTCTCCTCCAGCTTTTTGGCATTGGAAAGCATTTCCGTTTTGGCTCCGGGATCCTCGCTGCTATGGCCCTTGCCCAGCAAATCAAAGGGCGGAAACACGTATTTTTTGGGGATAGCCTGCCCTGCTGCACCCAACGCAGAGGGAACGACTGCCGCTGACATCGGCTCCTTTTGCGTCGTTGAACGCAGCTCAGCCGTCTGCATAGGCTGCGGGGCCAGAGATTCTGCCGGTACCGCCGAAAGGTCGCCGTTTAGCACCACTCCGGCAGGATTGGCCTCCTCCAGCAGGCCGAAATCCAGCTCGGGGGAAAGCTCTAACCCCGGAATCTCCGGGTCCCCCTCCCCTTCTTCCGGCCACAGTTCGGCGTTCTCCAACGCCTCACCTGCTTCCGGGGCCTGATAGGCGCTTCGCAGCATAATCACCGGGGGCTCCTCCTCGGGCTGTGCCGTCCCGCATTCCGACACTTGGATGAGGATAGGTTCCTCAGCAGCTTCGGCTTCCGGAGCCGATTCGGCCAAGGGAACCGGCGTGCTCTCTCCCGACTCGGCCGCCACCGCTCCCTCGGGCACCACCGGTTCCGAGGCGGTCCCCCCGGAGAACCGGCTCAAAAAACCGGGCTTTGGGGAAAGCTCCGCTGTGTTTTCGGGCAAGGGGTCGGTTTTGGGGGCCTTTACCCCCGGCGCTTCCTCGCCGGTGCGAACCTTTACATTAAACATATCCCGCCGGTTTTCTTTTTTCAGCTGTTGCTCATGCTCCCGCTGCCAGCGCTCAGCCTCTCGTTGACGGCGTTCCTCTTCCCACTGGGCCGCAGCCTCCTGCTCCTGCCGAATCCGCTCCGCCCGCTGCTCCCGCCGTTCCGTTTGCCGCTGATGGCGGTTCCCGGCATAGCGGAACATGGAAAAGCCCGTCATAAAAATATAGGAAACACACAGCAACACGATTAAAACCAAATAAGCGCCGATTTTGCCAATGCTGCCGACCAGGCCTTGGGAAATGGCACCGCCGATAATGCCGCCGTTCCCCGCCCCGCCGTTTTGGTACAGCAGCGTTGGGCTCACGTTGTAGCTGACCGCCGTTATGCTGTGAACCAGCGCCGACAGCGCCAGCAGCAAAATCACACCGCCGGCCACCTTAAACCCCATCAAAAACCGTTGGGGCCGCAACAGGAGCCACACGCAAAAAACCAGCACCAGCAGCGGCAGCAGATAAGCCCCCAGCCCCAGCAGCCCCCGAAGCACCCCGGCTATACTCTGCCCCACGGCCCCGGTAGCGCCACTCACCAGGCTGATGAACAAAAAAACGCACAGGGCCATGACCAAAACCAGCAGCACGCCATCCACAAAAGAATCCCCGAACCGAGGCTCGGGTTTTGCCTTGCTGTGGCCTTTAGAACCGCTCTTTTTCCGGGTACTCGCCCGTTGTGCCGAACCGGGCGCAGATGTTTTTTTCCGGGCCGTCCCCGCACCCGGGGACGATTTCCGGGGCGTTGGCCGTTTTTGTTGTGAAGCCGCCATAAACGGGGTTCCTCCTCTATCGAATCGGGCCAAAATGGCGCCGTCCTGTTTATCCGCTATCTTAACAATTTATTATACCATTCTCCTGCCATCCTGTCCAATCGTTCTTCAAAAACCAATCGGGAAGGCCGGCCGCTTCCGCAAGGAACGCTGCCCCATGGAAGTTGGCTGCTCCGCCGAAGCTGTGCAAGCCCCATTCGTCGATTCCGGTTCCAGGGGGGATTTCCGTCAAAAAAACAAAAACCGCAGGTTCATCGCCTGCGGCTTGCGTTTTATTCGTCCCAGTTGTGGTACACGTTCTGAACGTCGTCCTGCTCGTCCAGCAAGTCCAAGATTTTGTTAATCTTTTTAATGTCGCCCTCATCCTTCAGCTCTACCATAGTCTGCGGAATCATGGTCACATCGGCCGAAAGCATGGGCAGCCCAGCCGCTTCCAGGGCCTCCCGGACTACCGAAAAATCGTCGGGAGCGGTAGTGACCTCAAAGCAGTCCTCTTCCACCCCAAAATCCTCGGCTCCGGCATCCAGGGCCAGCATCATCAGCTCGTCCTCGTCCATCTTCACGTCTTCCCGGTCCAGCACAATCAGGCCCTTTTCGTCAAACATAAAGCTAACACAGCCGCTGGTACCCAGGTTGCCGCCGCCCTTGGTAAAGGCATTGCGGACGTTGGCCGCCGCTCGGTTTTTGTTATCGGTCAGCACATCCACAATAATGGCAATCCCGTTGGGGCCGTAGCCCTCGTAGCGGATGGATTCGTAGTTTACGTTGTCGCCTTCCCCGGCGGCCTTTTTAATGCTCCGGTCGATGGTGTCGTTGGGCATATTGTTGGCCTTGGCCTTGGCAATCACATCCCGCAGACGGCTGTTGTTGGCAGGGTCGGCCCCGCCGGCCTTGACAGCCACGGCGATTTCGCGGCCAATCTGGGTAAAAATCTTCCCCTTGGCGGCGTCATTTTTTTCTTTTTTGCGTTTAATATTGGAAAATTTAGAATGTCCGGACATAGTTTTTCCCCTTTCTATCTTACAGCAGCCAAACTGCCGTTTAAAATCCGTTCCCTATCGTCCCCCGCCTTTCCCGTCCGCTTTGCTCCGGCGAGGACTCGTTATTTCAAACAAAACACACCGTATAATTTTAGCACGAAACCTATGGCTTGACAAGGTTTATTCCGCAAAAACGAGTTGTCCGTCCACCAAGGCGCCAAACACATCCGGCAATTCCTCCACTTCGGCCCGGCCCCCGGAAAGCTCCTGTACACTGTCCAAAAACGGCCCCTGCCCGGGATCTTCTACGCACAGGGAAAAGGCCACGCAGTCGGTGTAGGCCTTGTCCAAAATTGTCACGCCCTGTTTGCCGCACTCGTACTCCACTTTTCCGGCGGTGGGATAGTCCAGCGTAACCCGATAACGATGGTACAGAGTCATCCGGGCAATGCCCGCTGCTTCTACGCATTCCCGGGCGGCCCGGCCATAAGCCCGCACCAATCCCCCGGCCCCCAGCAGCGTCCCGCCAAAGTACCGGGTCACCACCACGGCCACGTTTCGCAGGCCTTCCCCTTTTAGCACATTCAGCACCGGCTGGCCCGCTGTCCCCGCCGGTTCGCCATCGTCGCTATATCGGGTGGTTTCGTGGCGCTCCCCCAGCTGATACGCCCATACATTGTGGGTGGCGTCCCAATACTTTTTCCGGATTTCCTCCAAAAATGCCCGGGCCTCGGCCTCGTCGGCCACCGGTCGGGCTTCGGAAATAAACCGAGATTTTTTTTCAGTAAACTCAGCCACCCCGGGCCGTAGAATGGTTTGATAAGAATCCGGCATGGTATTCTCTCCTGTTTGCTCATTTTCTGTATTTTATTATTATATCGCTTTTTTCGCCCCAAAACAAGGGGCAGCGGCTCTTCGCCCTGGCGTCTCTTTTCTTTTCCCACCCCGTTTCTGCACAAAAAAAAGCCCGGTTTCCCGGACTGTCGTCATTTCTTTCTCTTATGGTTCCGGCAGCAGTTCCCCGCTCCAATCATCCAGCACCCCCAGCATGGTCGCCGGGGTGACCAGATGTTGGCTGAGCAAGCCCAGGGCCCGCAGGGCCCGGCCCTTTTGCCGGGTAAAGAGCACCTCCTCCCGCTCCATGGGCCGATGCGGCGTCCCCAGTCTCACACCAACACCATACAGCCGCCGCTCCTCCGATTCCAGCAAATAGTACCGCAGCCGGCGGCCGTCGGGCAGCTGCCGTTCCACACAAAACCGTTCCATATCCAAGCCCCCTTTGACCCAGTATAGCCGATGCCAAAGGGCTTGGCCAGCAGAACCGGCCGCACAAAAAAACAGGCTTTGCGGCCGGCCGCCAAAATCAAACGGCACTCTTGCGTAAAGCCTGTCGAACGGGAAAATTCTGTCGCAACGTGCGAACGATTGCCCGGTTTTTAAACAGCTTCCCCGGTTCCCTCTATCTGATACGCTGCCAACCGCCGGGCCAGTTCCGGCTCCACCAACGCCGTCACCCGGGTGCCTTCGGCCTCGTGCGCGGTGCTTTGCACCTCTGCCCGCTGGTACAGCAGGTTCAGCAGTCCGCCTTCGGCATAGGGAATGAGTACGGTGATAGGCTTGCGGAAGGAAGCCAGCACTTCTTCCGCCACGCCCAAAAACTCCGGCAGTCCCTCCCCCTGCACTGCGGCTATGCGGCAGGTGGCCGCCGCATGGGCATCGTAGGGCAAAGGCAGCTCAATCTCCCGATCCATTTTATTAAACACGGTAATCACCGGGGTGTTTTCACAGCCCACATCCTTTAGGGTGCTGTACACCACCTCCATTTGCTGCTCCCGCAGGGGGTTAGAGGCGTCCACCACATGAATCAGCAAATCGGCGTGCTTCATTTCGTCCAGCGTAGCCCGAAACGCCCGCACCAAATGGTGAGGGAGCTTTTGGATAAACCCTACGGTATCGGTCAAAAGCATGCCCCCGCCGGAGGGCAGCGCTACCTGCCGGGTGGTGGTATCCAAAGTGGCAAACAGCTTGTCCTCGGCCAGCACCCCGGCCCCGGTCAAAGCGTTTAGCAAGGTGGATTTTCCGGCGTTGGTGTAGCCCACCAGCGACACTACGGGCAATCCCCGGCGTTCCCGGCCGCTCCGCAGCACCTGCCGGTGGGTTTCCATTTCCCGCAGGCTCCGGTTTAGGTCGGCAATGCGGTCCTTAATATACCGCCGGTCGGTTTCCAGCTTTTTTTCACCGGGGCCCCGGGTCCCAATGCCGCCCCCCAGCCGGGACATGGCCTTGCCCATACCCGTCAGCCGGGTCAGCCGGTATTGCAGCTGGGCCAGCTCCACTTGCAGCTTGCCCTCGCTGGAACGGGCCCGGCCCGCAAAAATATCCAAAATCAGCATGGTGCGATCCAGCACCTTGCAGTCCAGCTTATCCGATAGGTTCCGCAGCTGGGAGGGGGACAGCTCGTCGTCGCACAGCACCCCGTCGGCGTCCAGCTCTTTCACGGCTGCCGCCAGCTCCTCCAGCTTGCCGCTGCCCACATAAAACCCGGGATGGATGCCCTCCCGCTTTTGCACCACCCGGCCTACAATCTCGGCCCCGGCGGTTTGGGCCAGCTCCTCCAGCTCATCCAAGGACGCTTCCACGTCTAAAACGCTGTTTTCTAAATCAATGCCTACCACAATCAGCCGTTCCGGGGCCTCGGTCTGGTCGTATAAAACCGTTTCCCTTGCCATCAGAATTCAAACTCCACGTCGGACAAGCGACGATAAATCTCTTCCATAACCCGCTGTTCATCGGCCTCGTCCTTGGCCACAAAGGTTACGCTCATTCGCACACAGGGCTCCACATCGTCCCAGGGCACGGTAGAAATCAGCTTTTCCCGCAGCAGGTATTGGCTAAAGTCCTCGCCGGTAGCAAACCGCTGGCCGCCCTTGATGCCCTTGGGTACCCGGAAATACAGATAAAACGAAGCCTTGGGCTTCTTTACCGCAAAGCCAAGCTTGGTCAAGGTATCCACCAGCATCCCGTGCCGCCGGGAATACTTTGCGGCGGTAGCCTCCGTGATTTCGGGGTGCTCCAGGGCATATTTCCCCGCCAGCTGAATGGCGTTGAACTGGCCGGAATCGTTGTTATCCTTTACGGCGGCAAAGGCCTTTACCACCAACGGGTTCCCTACCACAAAGGCCAGCCGCCAGCCGGTCATGTTAAAGGCCTTGCTCAGGGAGTGGATTTCCACCCCCACGTCCATGGCCCCGGGGACGGTCAAAAAGCTAAGGGGCTTTTCCCCGTCGAAGGTCAGGGCGGCATAGGCGGCGTCCTGCACCACAATCAGGTTGTGCTGCCGGGCAAAGGCCACCACTTTTTCAAAAAACGCCCGGGGTGCCGAGGCCCCGGTGGGGTTGTTGGGATAGTTTAGGTACAGCAGCTTGGCCCGCTGCAAAACCTCCGCCGGGATGGCGTCCAGATTGGGCAGGTAATGGTTGGCTTCCAGCAGCGGCAAATTGTATACCTCGCCTCCCAGCCACTTGGTCATCGTCCCCATAACCCCGTAGCCGGGCACGGTCATCAGGGTAATATCCCCGGGATTGACAAAGGTTTGCGCCATCATGGCCAAAGCCGGCTTGGAGCCGATGGAGTGAACCACCTGGGTGGACCAGTCCAGCCCCTTGACGCCGTACACCTTGTCCATGTATTCCACCACGGCCCGCTGGAAGGGCTCCCGGCCGTTATCGGTATAGCCCCGGTTTTCCCACACGGCCGCCTGTTCGGCCAGCTTGGCTACCACGCCGGGGTCGGCCATAGCGTCGGGCTCGCCCACGCCCATGTCGATAATTTCCATATCGGGGAAGGCCTCCATAGCCGCCCGCTTGGCCCGCTTAATCTTTTCAAATTTATAAATAACGGTATCCTTGCCAAACTTGTTCCCGCCGATACGTTCGGCGATGAGTTGCTGGATATACGATTCGCTCATAGTTGCCTCCTGTTCTTTTAACCACAGATCTCTAAAATCGGTTTTTATTTTAACCATACTCCGTCAAAGCAAAACCGGGCGGGGCCCGTCATAAACACATGGCCGGTATCCTTATCCCAACGAACGGACAGGTCGCCCCCCAGCAGATGGACAGTTACCTCGTCCTCCCGGCGGCAAATGCCGTTCAGGATGGCCGCCACTACCGTAGCGCAGGCCCCGGTGCCGCAAGCCAAGGTCTCGCCGGCGCCCCGTTCCCATACCCGCATCCGAAGCTCCCGGGGGCCCAGTACATTGATAAACTCAATGTTCGCCTTTTTGGGGAACAGGCTGGAAACCTCGGCGGCTCTGCCATACCGATTTAAGTCAAAGTCCGCCACCGGCTCCTCCAAAAACACCACGGCATGAGGATTCCCCATGGACACACAGGTGGCGATAAACTCCCGGTCAACGGCCCGCATTTCCATGCCTATCACCGGGTTTTTGGCGCACAAAACCGGAATCTGGGCCGGTTCCAGCACCGGCTCGCCCATGTCCACCGTTACCGTATCCACCTGCCCATTTTTTAAATGCAAGTCCAGCACCTTAATCCCCGCCAAGGTTTCCAGCCGCACCGGGTTTTTGGCAGTCAAGCCCTTGTCGTACACAAATTTACCAATACACCGGGTTCCGTTGCCGCACATTTCCGACTCGCTGCCATCGGAATTGAACATTTTCATCCGAAAATCCGCCACATCCGAGGGAAGGATTAAGATTAACCCATCGCTGCCAATGCCAAAATGCCGGTCGCTAACGGCAATGGCCAGTTGCTTCAAGGTTTCCTCGTCGGCCTGCGCCAGCTCGGGATGCTCCCGCACGCAGTCCACATACACATAATCGTTTCCACAGCCTTCCATTTTTGTAAAACGCATCTTCATCATCCTTCCAAGGTCAGGCGGCAGCCCGCCGGTAAAACAAAAAATTTATAGTTCAGTATACCACACCCCCTTTGGTTTTTTCAACCAAAGACCGCAAAACGTCACAAAAAAACCTCCGCCGGAGTCGTTCCCGGCGAAGGCTTTCCGTTTTTTGGGTAAGCAACTGCATTCCGGCAATCAAAACCTGCCACAGGCCGCCAAAGCACTTTCATTGCCCACTGCCGAAATACTCATTTCCTCGGGCCGCAGCAACAGCTCCATGACCTGCTCCACATCGGCCCGGGTGACAGCCTCCAGCTCCCGCAGCACCTGTTCCGAATCCTGAATCCGGCCCCGCACCAGCAGCGAGCTACCCAGGGCGCTCATCCGGTTCGCCGTGCTTTCGGCCCCCAGCAAAAAGCTGCTGGCCAGCTGGTCTTTGGTTTTCTGTAACAGCGCTTGCGAAACACCCTCCGCTCGAATCTTTTCCATTTCCGCCAGCACCAAATCCTTCACC
>CAKTER010000018.1 GCA_934552695.1 uncultured Eubacteriales bacterium | reverse complement strand
CATGGGCAGGAACGTGGCCCGGCCCAGCCGGTTCTGCTTTAAAAACCGGATGGCGTCCCCGGCGGCGTTCTCGTCCCGGGTCACAATGTTTTGCACATTGGCGCCCAGGGCCACCTCAATAGCCACCTCGTATTCCTGTTCCACCCGCAGCAGCTCGCCCACGGCGCCCCGGATGCCGGAAAGCGACCGTTCGCCGGCACGGGCCCGGGTCAGCACCGCTTTTACGCTGTGGTAAAAACCCTCGTAATCCTTTTGCATATCCCGCAGCAGATGCAGCCGGGACAGCTGGGCCGAAAGCTCCCGCTCCTTGGCGGAAATCCCCTCCCGTAGGGTCCGCAGCGCCGTCTCCTGCCGGGCGCCTTTTTCCAAAAGCTCCTGCCGTTGGGCCTGGACGGCGGCGCTTTCTTCCGCCACCTCCTCCAGCCCCCGGGCAATCTCCTCCGCCTTTTCGGTTTCCTGTGCGATACGGATTTCCAGCACCCGGGCCTCCCCGGCAATCTCGCCCTGCCGCTGCTCCAGCTGCTCCTGCAGGGCCCGGGCCCGTTGCAAGCTCCCCTGCAACTGGTTGGTTTCCTGCAAGGCCTCGATGAGCCCGGTCTTGCCCTGCTCGGAAACGCTTTCCTGCTCTGTCAAGCTTTGGGTAGCCTGCTCCAGCTCCCGTTCCCGCTGGGCCAGCATGGTCTCCTGTCCCATCCGGGCCAGCCGCAGGGCGTTTTGCCGGGTTTGCAGCAGTGTAATTGCCTCCTGCCGGGCCGCCGCCGCTTCCTGCTCCTGCTGGGCCTCCCGGCCGCTGCGCCGGGCGTTTTCTTCGCTGCCCGCCGCCCGTTCGGCCAGCAAGCGCCGGTCGGCTTCCAATCGCTCCCACCGGCTCCGCAGCTCCGTCACCCGGGCCGCCGCCTCATTCACACCGGCCTCATCGCGGGCCAACGCCTGCCGCAGGGTCTCCCGTTGGGCCTGCCGCTCCGTTTGGGCCTCCTGCTCCCGGGCCCAGTCCCCCCGGGCCAGCGCCCAGTCCTGCTCCCGTTTTTCGGCCTCGGCCAAAAGCGCCTTCTGCCGCAACCGGAACAGCCCCACCTCCAGCTCCTTTTGCCGGTCCCGCAAGCGTAAAAACTGCCGGGCGGCTTCGGCCTGTACGCTCAGGGACTGCACCCGGCCATCCAGCTCCTGCAAAATATCGCCTACCCGTACCAGATTGGCCCGTTCCTTTTCCAACCGGGACTCTGCCTCGGCCCGGCGGCTGCGGAACTTCACAATCCCGGCGGCCTCCTCAAACAGCTTCCGGCGCTCCTCGCCCCGGCTATTCAGAATCTCGTCCACCCGGCCCTGGCTGATGATGGAATACCCCTCCCGGCCTATGCCGGTATCCATAAACAGCCCGTACACGTCCTTTAGACGGCAGGTGGTGCCGTTGATGAGGTACTCGCTGTCGCCGGAGCGATACACCCGCCGGGTCACTGCCAGCTCCTCGTAATCCAGCGGCAGCCGGTGGTCGCTGTTGTCGATGAGCATGGTCACCTCGGCAAAGCCCATGGGCCGCCGGCTGCGGGTGCCCGAAAAAATCACATCCTCCATTTTTTCGCCCCGCAGGCTTTTGGCCCGCTGCTCACCCAACACCCAGCGCACGGCGTCGGACAAATTGCTTTTCCCACTGCCGTTGGGGCCCACCACGGCGGTCACCCCCGGGTCAAAATATACTTTTGTTTTATCGGGGAACGACTTAAACCCCTGCAATGTTAGCTGTTTTAAATACACAAGGCACCTCGTACCAAAGCGGTTATTTCAAGTTTTCGATTGTTTAAGTATACCACAAATCTCCCGGGAAAAAAAGAGCCCGCCGCATTTGCCGCCATAGAAAAAGCAGACGGTCATCCCGTCTGCTTTGATATGTTGGGTTTACTTTTCAGCCTTGGCCCGGCTGGCAATCACCTTTTGCTGCACATCGGCAGGAGCCTCGTCGTACCGCTCAAAAGCGTAGGTAAAGCTGCCCCGGCTTTGGGTAAGGGAGCGCAGGTCGGTAGCGTAGGAGCTCATTTCCGACATAGGCGCTTCGGCCACAATCCGCTGCTTCTTTCCCTCAGGGTTCATGCTGAGGATCCGGCCCCGGCGCTTGTTCAAATCGCCCATCACATCGCCCATATACTTTTCGGGCACCAGCACCTCCACATGGGCAATGGGTTCCAAAATGGTGGGTTTGGCCTTGGCCAAGCCCTCTTTAAAGGCCAGGCCGGTGGCCAGCTTAAAGGCCATTTCGGAAGAGTCGACCGGATGATAGGAGCCGTCAATCAGGGTAGCTTTTAAGCCCACCACCGGATACCCGGCCAGTACGCCGGTGTTGATGTTATCCTGCAAGCCCTTTTCTACGGCAGGGAAGAAGTTTTTGGGGACGGAGCCGCCAAACACCTGCTCCTCAAACACATATTGCTGGCTCATATCGCCGGAGGGCTCGAACACCATAACCACATCGCCAAACTGGCCATGGCCGCCGCTTTGTTTCTTGTGCCGTCCCCGGACCTCCACCCGGGACTTGATGGTTTCCCGGTAGGGAATGATGGGGTCGGCCAGCTCCACTTCGATTTTATACTTATTCTTCAGTTTGTTTACCAAAACATCCAGCTGCTGGTCGCCAATGCCCGTTACAATGTTCTGCTTCGTTTCGGTATTGACTTCCATCTTCATGGTGGGGTCTTCTTCCCGGATTTTGGAGAGCGCCGCCGAAATCTTATCCTCGTCGCCCTTGCTCTTGGGCAAAATCGCCTTGGAATACACGGAAACCGGCAAAACCATCCGGGGCAGACGAACGGGATGCTCCCGGGTACACAGGGTATCCAGCGTAGAGGTATTGGTCAGCTTGGCCAACGCCCCAATATCCCCGGCGTGAAGCTCGTCCACCTCAATCTGCTCCTTGCCTCGCAGCACATAAATGTGGCTCACCCGCTCTTCGGTATCCCGTTCGGGGTTATAAATGGTGCTGTCCTTTTTGAGAACGCCGGAAAGCACCCGGAAAATATTCAGGCGGCCCACATAGGGGTCGGAAATGGTTTTAAACACGCTGGCCACAAAGTTCTCGTGTTCCGAGGTCTCGTGGGTCTTCAGCCCGCCGTCGGGGTCGTCCACATCCAGAGCTTCGTAAGTAGGCCGGCAATCCATGGCCGCCGGCAAAAAGTTTACAATGGTGCCCAGCAGCAGCTTAATCCCGTAGCCAATGGTGGCGGCGCCGCACAGCACCGGGGCAATGGTGTGATTCATAACGCCCTTGAGCAGCCCCCGGTAAATCTCGTCCTCGGTCAGCTCCACGCCCTCAAAATATTTTTCCAGCAGCTCGTCCTCGCTTTCGGCGGCCACTTCAATAACCATGGTGCGCAGCTCCTCCACCCGGTCCACCAAATTGGCAGGGATGTCGCAGGCCACCAGCTTACCACCCTCGTTTACCCGGGCGTCCCGCTTGATGACGTTGATAAACCCGTCGATGTTGCCGTTGGCTGCCACAAAAGGCACCTGGAGGGGCACCACGATCTTGCCGAAGGCCTCCCGCATACTATCTACCACCCGGTCGAAATCGGCGTTTTCATCGTCCATTTGGTTGATGAAAATAATCCGGGGCATTTGCAGCTCTTCGGTATATTCCCAGGCCTTTTCGGTGCCCACTTCAATGCCGGATTTGCCCGAAACTACGATTAAAGCAGCGTCGGCGGCGCTCATGGCGGTTTTTACTTCGCCCACAAAATCAAAATACCCGGGGGTATCCAAAAAGTTGATTTTTGTATTTTTCCACTCTACGGGAATAATGGAGGTATTGATGGAGACTTTTCGGCGAATTTCTTCGGGATCGTAATCGCTGATGGTATTGCCTTCGTCTACCTTGCCAAAACGCTTGGTTGCGCCCGTCAAATATAACCCGGCTTCGGTGATCGTCGTCTTACCCGAGCCGCTGTGGCCCAGAATCACAACATTTCTGATTGCATCCGCAGAATAAATCTTCATGACGTACCTCCTGATTATTTTTATTGATGATTCCTAATGAATCACTTTCATCATACCGTTTCTTGCGGCCATTGTCAATAAAAATCCATTCTGATTTTGCGTTTTTTTGTTCATTATTCCCGAAATAGGGTTTGGCCCGCCAAAAAGACCTTGCATTCTTTTGGCGAGAATGCTATAATAGTGAAGTCGGCTTTTAGCCGTATTTTCGTTTGTCTGTTTTCTGCTGGTGTGGCTCAATGGCAGAGCGACGCACTCGTAATGCGTAGGTTGTGGGTTCAATTCCCACCACCAGCTGAAGCAAGACCCGAATCCAATGGATTCGGGTCTTTTTTGTATCTTCTGCGATTTTTTCGGAGATACGCTCTTTTCTATCTTTTGTACGCCTTAACGCTTGTGTTCGTTCCTTGTTGCTTCTTTTTCCTTAAAATCCATTTCGGCTTTTGATTTGCGGGCGCCCAAGCCGGCTCATTCCGCCGCCGGAATGTCCTCCGGCCGGATTTGCACCAAATCTTCCCGGGTCACGGTCTCTTGGGCCGCCAGCCGGTTATTTTGCCGTACCAGCGTTTTTTCGAACAAATTCCGCACGCCCCGGGCATTCCCAAAGGCAATGGGGTTTTGGCTGGCCGTCTCCAACCGGCTCCGCAGCCGTTCTTCCGCCCCCTCGGCCAGTTCATACTGGCCTTTTTTACATTGCATGGCAAAAATCGCCAGCATTTCATCCAGCGTGTAATCCTCAAAGTGCAAAAACCGGTTAAACCGGGATTCCAGCCCGGGATTGGAATGGATAAAATCCTGCATCCGCCCGTCGTAGCCCGCCACGATCACCACCAAATCATCCCGGTGGTCCTCCATGTATTTCAGAACCGTGTCGATGGCCTCCCGGCCAAAATCGTTCTCGCCCTTATCGCTGAGGGCGTAGGCCTCGTCGATGAACAGCACGCCCCCAAGGGCGCTTTCCAGCACCTTTTGGGTCTTGATAGCCGTTTGCCCAATGTAACCGGCTACCAATCCGCTGCGGTCCACCTCCACCAGCTGGCCCTTGGATAAAATCCCCAAAGAATGATACACCCGGGCCATAAACCGGGCGATCATGGTCTTGCCGGTACCGGGATTCCCCGAAAACACCATATGCAGGGAAACATCCAGGTTGGGTAGGCCCTGCTCCTCCCGCAGCTTTTCGATTTTGGCCATGTTGATGAGGCTTTTGACCTCCTCTTTCACCCGGGCCAAGCCCACATAGGTCTCCAGCTCGGCCAGCAAATCCTCCAGCTTTTCCGGCGGGTTCTCGGGCTGGGCAGCCTCGGCGTCCTCCGGCAAGGCACTGTTTCCGGCCTGTTCCGGCCCCTTCGCCGTTTTCGGGTCGTTTCCGGAAACATTCCCGGTATCTCCCGGCTTCCCTCCATTCCCGGCGGCGTCCCCACCGGGTTGTTCCCCAAACCTTCCGGTATTCTCGCCCGGTAGCCGGGTGTTTTCCACCCGTTCCCGGGGGCTGGTCAGCCCATCCCCCCAAAAGTCCTGGCTCATCCGCCGCAAATTGTTCTCCGTCAGCGTGCGAATCACCTCGGACTGGGTCTGAATCAGCTCGTCCCGTTTATCCGCCTGCTCCACAGGCTTCCCTCCTTTCGGCTTTGACCGCCTTGCACCCCGCAGCCATCTCCGGCACACAGGCCAAAGCTTTCGGCAAGCAGCGTATGGCAAAGCCTGCCCTGCCGCTATTGATCTATTTTTTCCGCCAAGCCCCGAGATAAAACAAAGGCGTGCCATACAGCACGCCTTTGAGGTTGGCTAAAAATTATTCGTAAATCTCGATTACGGAACCAGCGCCAACGGTACGGCCACCTTCGCGGATAGCGAAACGCAGGCCCTTGCTCATGGCAACGGGGGTAATCAGCTCAACGGTCATTTCCACGTTGTCGCCAGGCATGCACATTTCAACGCCTTCGGGCAGGTTGATTACGCCGGTAACGTCGGTGGTACGGAAGTAGAACTGAGGACGATAGTTGTTGAAGAAAGGAGTATGACGGCCACCTTCTTCTTTGCTCAGAACATAAACCTGAGCCTTGAACTTGGTGTGAGGAGTGATGGAACCGGGCTTAGCCAGAACCTGGCCTCTTTCGATTTCGGTTCTCTGCACACCACGCAGCAGAACGCCGATGTTGTCGCCAGCCTGAGCCTGATCCAGCAGCTTGCGGAACATTTCAACGCCGGTTACAACAACCTTACGGGTCTCTCTGGTCAGACCAACGATTTCAACTTCATCCTGAACCTTAACGGTGCCGCTCTCTACACGACCGGTAGCAACAGTACCACGGCCGGTGATGGAGAATACGTCCTCGACGGGCATCAGGAAAGGCTTGTCGATGTCGCGCTCGGGAGCGGGGATATAGGTGTCAACCGCTTCCATCAGCTCCAGGATGCTGTCGCCCCACTTGCCGCTGGGATCCTGCAGAGCCTGATAAGCGGAACCGCGGATGATAGGAGTATCATCGCCGGGGAAGTCGTACTCGTTCAGCAGCTCGCGGATTTCCATTTCTACCAGATCCAGCAGCTCTTCGTCGTCAACCATGTCGCACTTGTTCATGAATACAACGATATAAGGTACGCCTACCTGACGGGCCAGCAGGATGTGCTCACGAGTCTGAGCCATGGGGCCGTCGGTAGCGGCTACTACCAGGATAGCACCGTCCATCTGAGCAGCGCCGGTAATCATGTTCTTTACATAGTCGGCGTGGCCGGGGCAGTCAACGTGAGCATAGTGACGGTTGGGGGTCTCATACTCAACGTGAGCGGTAGAGATGGTGATACCACGTTCTCTTTCTTCGGGAGCCTTGTCGATGTTATCGAAAGCAACGGACTCGCCCAGACCATATCTCTCGTGCAGAGTCTTGGTGATAGCGGCGGTCAGGGTGGTCTTACCATGGTCAACGTGGCCAATGGTACCGATATTTACATGGGGCTTGGTTCTTTCAAATTTTGCTTTTGCCATTGAAAAATCCTCCTTTAATAGTGTATGAGTTGACTCATATACAAATCTGGTACAGGTCTTGCATACTATTTGTAATTATATAGAATGCAGGCACTTTTTGCAAGTGTTTCATTTAAGAAAATTCGATTACTTCGCTCCGCCGTTCCGGCCGCTCAGCACCTTTTCCTGAATGCTCTTGGGGCACTGCTCGTAGTGGTCAACTTCCATTACGTAGTTGCCGCGGCCCTGCGTGCGGCTCCGCAAGTCGGTGGAATACCCGAACATTTCGGACAGGGGCACATAAGCGTGGATGACCTGAACGCCGTTCCGGGCTTCCATGCCTTCCATCCGGCCACGGCGGCTGGTGATGTCGCCGATAACGTCGCCCATGTATTCCTCGGGGACGAACACGGTAACCTTCATGATGGGCTCCAGCAGCACAGCGTCGCCCTTCCGCATGGCTTCTTTAAAGGCCATGGAACCGGCAATCTGGTAAGCCATTTCGGAAGAGTCCACTTCGTGATAGCTACCGTCATAAACCTCGGCCCGGACGCCCAGTACGGGATAGCCGCCCAAAATACCGCTCTGCATAGCATCCTGGATGCCCTTGTCGATTGCGGGGATATATTCCTTGGGGATGGCGCCGCCGACTACGCTGTTCACAAACTCATAGTTGTGCTCGGCGTCGGTGCCGATGGGGCTGAACTTTACTTTACAATGACCATACTGGCCGCGGCCGCCGGACTGACGGACGAACTTGCCTTCCACGTCCACGGGCTTCAGGAAGGTCTCGCGGTAAGCAACCTGAGGATTGCCCACGTTAGCCTCTACCTTAAACTCCCGCAGCAGACGGTCTACGATGATTTCCAAATGCAGCTCGCCCATGCCGGAGATGATGGTATCGCCGGTCTCGGTATCGGTATGGGTACGGAAGGTGGGGTCTTCTTCTGCCAGCTTGGCCAAAGCAATCCCCATCTTGTCCCGGCCGGCCTTGGTCTTGGGCTCGATGGCAACGGAGATAACGGGTTCGGGGAACACCATGGATTCCAGAATAACGGGGTGATCCTCGTCGCAGAAGGTATCGCCGGTGGTGGTGTTCTTAAAGCCGACTACGGCGGCAATGTCGCCGGAGTAAACCTTGTCAATCTCTTCCCGGTGGTTGGCGTGCATCTGCAGGATACGGCCCATACGTTCCTTTTTGTTCTTCACCGAGTTGAACACATAGGTACCGGCTTCGCAGGTACCGGAATACACCCGGAAGAAGGCCAGCTTCCCAACATAGGGGTCGTTCATAATCTTAAAGGCCAGGGCGGCAAAGGGCTCTTCGTCGGAAGAATGACGGAACACTTCTTCGCCGGTCTCGGGATCGGTACCCTTAATGGAGGGGATGTCGGTGGGGGCGGGCATATATTCCACAACGCCGTCCAGCAGCATCTGTACACCCTTATTTTTGTAAGCGGAACCGCAGAACACGGGGACCAGCTCGCAGGCGATGCAGGCCTTCCGCAGGGCGGCCTTCAGCTCAGCAATGCTAATCTCCTCGCCGCCGAAGAATTTCTCCATCAGGGCGTCGTCGGTCTCGCAAATGCTTTCCACCAGTTCCTCGTGATAGGTCTCGGCCTGTTCCTTCATGTCTTCGGGGATTTCTTCCTCGCTGAAGTCCTTGCCCAGATCATCGTGGTACATATAGGCCTTCATCTTCATCAGGTCCACCACACCCTTAAAGGTGCTTTCCAGACCAATGGGCAGCTGGACCGGCAGAGGCTTGCAGCCCAAACGATCCTTCATCATCTGGATGACGTTGTAGAAATTGGCACCCATGATGTCCATTTTGTTGACGAAAGCCATACGGGGAACATTGTAGGTATCAGCCTGACGCCAAACGGTTTCAGACTGGGGTTCTACACCGCCCTTTGCGCAGAATACGCAAACGGCGCCGTCCAGAACACGCAGGGAACGCTCTACTTCAACCGTGAAGTCAACGTGCCCGGGCGTATCAATGATGTTAATTCTGTTATTTTCCCACTGAGCGGTGGTAGCGGCAGAAGTAATGGTAATACCTCTCTCCTGCTCCTGCTCCATCCAGTCCATCGTGGCGGTACCTTCGTGGGTGTCACCCATTTTGTAGTTCCGTCCGGTGTAGTACAGGATGCGCTCGGTGAGTGTGGTTTTCCCTGCGTCGATATGAGCCATAATCCCGATGTTCCGGGTTCTCTCCAAGGGAAAGGCGCGATGTTCAGCCGCCACACTTACTCCTCCTTTAAAAACAAATTCATGCTATGCCCCGGCAGATGGGCTGCCGAAGCAGATTAAGCCGCCCTACCGCTATGGCAAAACGGGAAAATCGGACGGAACGGGACTGCCCGCCCCGTCCGGATGTGTCGAAAATTACCAACGGAAATGAGAGAAAGCCTTGTTGGCCTCTGCCATCTTGTGGGTCTCTTCTTTTTTCTTTACAGCCGCACCGGTGTTATTCAGGGCATCCAGAATTTCGCCGGCCAAACGGTCCTTCATGGTCTTTTCGCCCCGCTTGCGGGCATACAGGGTCAGCCAGCGCAGGCCCAGGGTCCGACGACGGTCGGGGCGGATGTCGATAGGCACCTGATAGGTAGCGCCGCCTACCCGGCGGGCCTTAACCTCCAGAACGGGCATGATGTTGTTCATGGCCTCTTCAAAAACCTCCAGGGGCTCCCGGCCGGTCTTTTCGGCAACCACATCAAAGGCGCCGTAAACAATCTTTTGGGCAACGCCCTTCTTGCCGTCCAGCATTACGCTGTTAATCAGCTTGGTTACGTTCTTGCTTTTGTACAGAGGATCGGGCAGAACCTCTCTCTTTGCAACATGACCTTTTCTTGGCACGTTTCTTCCCTCCTTAATGAGAAATCATTCTTCTCAGGTACTTCACGGGGACTTCGACCCCATGTGCCATGCCTTTATACCGAAAGACTACTATGTTAAGCAGAATACTCGTTACAAGGCAAAACCTGAATGTTTACTTTTTGGGACGCTTGGCGCCGTACTTGGAACGGGCCTGACGACGGTTGGCGACGCCGGCGGTATCCAAAGTGCCGCGGATGATGTGGTAACGGACACCAGGCAGGTCTTTAACTCTGCCGCCGCGGATCAGAACCACGCTATGCTCCTGAAGGTTGTGGCCTTCACCGGGGATATAGGCAGTCACTTCGATCCCGTTGGTCAGCCGGACTCTGGCAATCTTACGAAGAGCAGAGTTGGGCTTTTTCGGCGTAGAAGTTTTGACCGCAGTGCAAACACCACGTCTTTGAGGGGAAGAAATGTCCGTGGACTTTTTCTTCAGAGAGTTGAGACCCTTCTGCAGAGCGGGAGCGGTGGATTTCTTTTCCACAGTCTCTCTGCCCTTTCTAACTAACTGGTTAAATGTTGGCATTTTCCTGCACCTCCTTGTAACTTGATAGCTTCTGCTTATACTCGTTGGTACGCTGCCCACAGCAAAATAAGCCCGGACAGGCACACTAGGAAAGTGTAGCATTCCCACGCAAAAATGTCAAGTGTTTTTTGGATTTCTCCGCAAACACCTGACATTTTATGTTGTCCTTTTTTCGGTTTTAAACCGGCTTCTCCCTTTTGGCAAACAATGTTTCCGGCTGTACCCCGCAGGTATTCACCATGTCCCGGCACAGCTCCGCCAGCGTGACCCGTTCCAAGCTATCCCGCAGCGCATGCTGGGCGTCGTCCAGGTGCTTATCCAACACCTGATGCATGTTTTGCGCCACCGGGCAGCGGCTGCGGCTGCAATCGTGGAAGCCAAACAGGCTTTCCTCCGCCGGGGCCTCCACCGCCGCATACAAATCCCACAGGGTCACCTTCTCCGCCGGCCGCACCGCCCGGATACCGCCCCGGCCCGCCGCCACGGTGACCAGCCCCGCTTCCTTTAGGGCGCTCATCAGCCGCCGCACCATCACCGGGTTTACCTGAATGCTTTGGGCCATGGTCTCGCTGGTCAGCTTCATCCGGTCGCCAATGGTATAGGTCAAAATCATCATATGGGTTGCTGTGGATAAACGGCTGCTGGTCTGCATAGTACACCTCGAAACTTATTTTCCTGTAAAATCGGGCTTCGTTTTTTCCAAAAACGCTTTGGTTCCCACTTTCATATCGTCGGTCAGGCAAAGGAAGGATGCGGCCAGAGCCTCAAACTCCAGTCCCCGGTTCACCGTTAACAGCGCAACCCCATCCTCGGTTTCATCCAGCAAAAAGCGAGTAAATGTAGGTTTCATCCAGGCTCCTCCTTTTCATTATACCTCGTTTTTGTGCAAAACGCAATTCCTGCCGTCCTTTAAAAACTGGGCAAAGCACTGGCTACAGCTCATGCAGGCCGCCTGTTCCTGCCCGGCCTTCAGCCGGGGGATTAAATCCGGCTCGCAGCACAGGGCCCGGCCGATGGCTACCAAATCAATCCCGGCGTCCATGACCTTTTGAATATCCTCCAAGCTGCGAACACTGCCCTCCAAAATCAGAGGCAGCTCCATCATCTTTTTCAAAAAAGTCATACGCTCCAAATAATACAGCCGTTCGCCTTTGGCCCCCCGGGGGATGTAATCGCAGCCGGAAAGCTCCAGCGCACACACCCCGTATGCGGCGCAACGATTGGCAAAATAAATCAGGTCTTTCACCCAGCCGCCATCGTTTTCGGCGGCGTTGCACTCAAACTTGACCAAAATGGGATAATCCGGCCCCACCGTCTGCCGGGTCTTTTCCAAAACCTCCCCCAGCAGCCGGAACCGGTTTTCCGCCGAGCCGCCATACTCATCGGTGCGGTGGTTATAAAAAGGATTTAAAAACTCGGAAATAAAGTACAAATGCGCCGCATGGATCTCCACCCCGTCGAACCCGGCTTCCTGCACCCGGCCTGCCGCCGCCGCAAAAGCGTCGGCAATGGCATGGATTTCGTCCACCCGGGCCGCCCGGGCCGGCACGCTGGTGGGAGCAAACTGGAATTCCGAGGGCCCCAGGGGCGCCAAACCCCGGGTGACCGCTGCGCTGGCCTTGGCCCCAGCATAGTTGATTTGGGCCACCACCTTGCCACCGGCGGCATGGACCGCCGCCGTCACCTTCCGCTGCTCTGCCACATGTGCCTGGTAAAACATCATATCCTGATAGTCGCTCACCTGGCCGGACGGCAGCACCGCCATTTGCCCGGTCACAATCAAGCCCACCTCGTTTTTTGCCAGCTCCGCCGTTTCCCGGGCTTTTCGCTCACTCACCGTGCCGCCCTCACCGCAGTTGCTGGTTTGAAACGGAGCCCGCACAATCCGGTTTTTCAGTTCCAGTGTCCCCAACGTAATGGGTTCCCATGCTGTCATAGCGCACTCTCCTTTTCCGTTGCTTCCCGTCACTTCGCTTTGCCGGTTGGCCTGCTTTGTATCCTTTATTCCTTCTTATCCTTTAAATGGAATACGCAACGTACCCCTTCCTTGTAGTACAGGAAGAAACATTTGCTGCAGCTGACGCATTTGGCTTTTTCCTGGCCGTTTTTCAGGCGTACCACCAAATCGGGTTCGCAGATAAAGGGGCGGCACAGGGATACCAAGTCCAACCCGTTATCCAGCACCTGCTGCATATCCTCCGCCGTGCGAACGCCACCTACCAAAATGACCGGCAGCCCGCAGGCTTCCTTCAGGGCCTTGGCCCGGTTCAAATAATAGTTGTGATGACCTGCCCGGCCCTGGGGGGTAAAGTCGCAGCCCGAGACCTCGATGGCGTCCACCCCCAGCCGGCGGCATTCCTGACCCATCCACAGCAGCGCCGGTTCAAAGCCCTCGTCGCCGTCCTCGATGTTGCTGTTAATCTTAATCCACAGCGGATAAGAGGGGCCCACCGCCTCCCGCACCGCAGAAATCACCCGGGCGGCAAACCGGAACCGGTTTTCTACCGAGCCGCCGTATTCGTCCGTCCGATGGTTCATGGTGGGGTTGATAAACTCGCTGAGCAAATATCCATGGGCACAGTGCAGTTGAATCCCGTCGTACCCGGCCTTTTGCGCCCGAACAGCGGCAGCGGCAAAGTCCTCTACCACACGGTCAATCTCGGCCACCGTCATAGCCCGGCAGGGCTTTTTCGTTAGGGGCGAAACAAATTCCGAAGGGCCTACGGCGTCCTCGCTGCTGCTTCCGGCGCCGCAGTGGTTGATTTGCAGCAAAATTTTTCCCCCGGCCCCATGGACCGCTTCCGCCACCGCCCGGTGTCCGGGAATAAAGCTATCGTCATAAATGGCGTTCTGGGTGGGGGCCGACCCGCTGTCCGGCGTTACATAGGCCATCCCGCTAAGAATCAGCCCTACCTGATTTTCGGCCAACTCCCGGCACAGGTCTACCTGCTTTTGCGAAACCTGCCCGCCTACCTCTCCAAAGGGATCCATGGTAGACGACCGGACAAACCGGTTCCGCAGCTCTAGACCGCCTACGTGACAGGGCTCAAACACATTGCTCATAATCATGTTCCTCCTGGTTTTTAAAATATCATGTGCCAGCCGCACATCCTGTAACATAATCTGTTACAAGGATAGCACGCTTTTGCTGTAATGTCAACAGTTACATCAAATTCTTTTTCTCTGTATTGCCGGAGCAAGGGCATCCCCCGCTCTTCCTGACAAAGCGATTCTCAAAATCGTTTTTTCTTAAAAAGTTTTCCAAAATACAAACAAAGCAGCCTGGTTTCCCAAGCTGCTCTGCGGCCATCGTCTTTTGTCCTGCGTTTGTGTTCCGGCTTATTTGGCGTAATCCACAGCCCGGGTCTCCCGGACAATGTTCACCTTAATCTGTCCCGGGTATTCCAGCTCATCCTCGATGCGCTTGGCCACATTCCGGGCCAACAGGGTCATGTTTTCGTCGCTGACCTCTTCGGGGATCACGACAATCCGCAGCTCCCGGCCAGCCTGAATGGCAAAGGATTTCTCCACGCCCTTAAAGGAATCCGCAATCTCTTCCAGATTTTGCAGCCGCTTAATATAGGACTCCAGCGTTTCCCGCCGGGCGCCCGGCCGCGCAGCCGAAATGGCGTCGGCGGCTTGTACCAGCACCGCAATAATGCTCTTGGGTTCGGCGTCGCCATGGTGTGCCTCCACTGCATTGATGACCACGGGCCCCTCCTTGTATTTCTTACAGAGGGACACACCGATGCTGATGTGGGAGCCTTCCATTTCGTAGTCCACACTTTTGCCAATGTCGTGAAGCAGCCCGGCCCGTTTGGCCAGGGCAATGTCCACGCCCAGCTCGGCAGCCATCAGGCCGGCCAAATGCGAAACCTCGATGGAGTGCTTCAACACATTCTGGCCATAGCTGGTACGGTATTTCAGCTTGCCCAGCAACCGGATAAGCTCCGGGTGCAACCCGTTAACACCGGTTTCAAAGGTAGCGGCCTCGCCCTCCTCGCGGATGATGACCTCCACCTCTTTCCGGGCCTTTTCCACCATTTCCTCAATGCGGGCCGGGTGTACCCGACCGTCCACAATGAGCTTTTCCAAAGCAATGCGGGCAATCTCCCGGCGCACCGGGTCAAAGCCCGACAAAATCACGGCTTCCGGTGTGTCGTCGATGATAAGGTCAATGCCCGTCAAGGTTTCCAGCGCCCGGATGTTCCGGCCTTCCCGGCCAATAATCCGGCCCTTCATCTCATCGTTGGGCAGCTGCACCACCGAAACGGTGCTTTCGGCCACATGGTCTACCGCACACTTCTGGATTGCCGTTGCCAAAATGTCCCGGGCCCGCCGGTCGGCCTCCAGCTTCGCCTTGGCCTCGGTCTCCTTGATTAGCAGGGTGGCTTCGTGCTGAACCTCGTTCTCCACGGTCTCCAAAATGTACTTTTTGGCTTCCTCCGACGTCAGCCCCGAAATGCGTTCCAGCTCGGCAATCTGCTGCTCGTGCAGCTTTTCGGCCTCTTCCCGCTGCCGTTCCAAGGACTCCAGCTTGCGGGCCACCTGCTCTTCCTTCTTTTCGTAGGCTTCGGCTTTCCGGTCCAGGGTTTCTTCCTTTTGGATTAACCGGCGCTCCGTTTTTTGCAAATCGTTCCGCCGTTCCCGGGCCTCCCGCTCCATTTCGTTCTTGGCTTTAATGCTTTCCTCTTTTGCCTCCAACAAAATCTCTTTCTTTTTGTTTTCGGCCTCCTTCTTTGCGTCCTCCACTATTTTAACTGCTCTGTCTTCGGCGCTGCCCACCCGGGCCTCCGCCACGGATTTCCGGTACAAAATCCCAACGCCAAAGCCGGCCAGCAACGTGACTACGGCAATTATAATAGTAACGTAAATAGGCATAAGTGCTAACACCTCCTTTATTCAGTTTTCAACGTGCATGGCGTACAAAGTTTATGCTGTGACGCCGCCCCTGCGGGCCAAGCCCGTCAGGTCGTTCGGCAAACGTCCATAAAGCAAGAGGGCCAAAGCCCCCGCACTTTATTACACAAATATTATTTTATAGCGATTCCACCCCGGTGTCAAGAATCTTTCGGGGTTTTCCGGCCCTTCACCGTATAGCACCGATCATCGCTGCCGCCGGGGTTTAAAACGATTCGTCCCCCCAGCTCCTGCTGCACCCGCTCCACCGTTTTCCCCTCGGGCCCGGAAAGCACGGCCAACAGCGCCGGAGAGGCTGTCACCGTTACCTCGTCGAACACCGTTTGGGCCAGCAACGCCTTGCATTCCCGATAAATCTGCATAGCCAGCTGCTCCCGGCTGGGCTCCAGCCCCAGGCCGCCGCAATGGACGCAGGGCCGCCCCACCGATTGCCACAGGCTGGGCCCGGTCTTTTTCCGGGTCAGCTGCATCAGCCCCAGCTCGGTCATGCCCACCACCAGCGTTTTCACCCGGTCGCCCCGCACGGCCTCGATGAGGGCCTCCCGCAGGGTTTCCTTATCGGCCTCGGTCTGCAAATCGATAAAGTCCACAATAATCAGCCCCGAAAGGTTCCGCAGCCGCAGCTGCCGGGCAATCTCCGCCGCCGCCTCCAGGTTGGTTTTTAAAAATGTGGCCTTCGGGTCTTTTTTCCCGGTAAACTTCCCGGTGTTTACGTCGATGACCACGCAGGCCTCCGTCTGGTCAATCACCAAAAACCCGCCGCTTTTCAGCCACACCCGTTTTTGGAAGGCCTTTTGCGCTTCCTTTTCCACAAAAAACTCCTCAAACAGGGGGGTGGGCTTATCGTACAGCTTCACCGACCCCGCCGGGCGGCCGTAATGCTCCCGCAGGGCCTCCAGCTCGTCGAAGAGGGCCTTGTCGTTAACAATGATCTCTTCCACGTCCTGCCCCCACAAATCCCGCACCGCCTTCAGCAGCGGGTTCAGCTCCCGGTACAGCAGCGCCGGGGCTTTTCGGAACCCCGCCACCTTCCGCACCGCCTGTACGCTCTTCCACAGCCGGTCGATTTCCGCCCGGAACTCCTCCTCGCTGCGGCCCTCGCCGTCGGTACGCACCACCGCCCCCACGCCCTGGGGAAGCAGCCGGGCCAACAGGCTGC
>CAKTER010000017.1 GCA_934552695.1 uncultured Eubacteriales bacterium | reverse complement strand
GCCCAAAATACAAGCAGCCCACAAAGGGACGGCCCTCTGCCGCCATAGCCCGCACGGTGGGCATAAAAATGGTTTCCATGCAGGTAGCCGCCACCTCGGGCGTGTAAATTTTAGAGGGCGAAAAGGCCCCCATCCCGCCGGTATTTAACCCCTGGTCGTTATCCAGCGCCCGCTTGTGGTCCTGTGCGCTAACCATGGGCACCAAATGCGTCCCGTCGCAAAAGGCCAGCACCGAAACCTCGGGACCGGTCAAAAATTCCTCGACCACCACGGTGTTCCCGGCGGCGCCGAACTTTTTGCTCACCATAATCTCGTCCAGCCCGGCCAGCGCTTCCTCCCGGGTTTGACAAATCAGCACGCCCTTACCCAGCGCCAAGCCGTCGGCCTTTAAGACCACCGGCAGGGGATGCTTTTCCACATAAGCCCGGGCGGCAACCGGGTCGGTAAAGGTTTCGTAGGCTGCCGTAGGGATACCGTATTTTTTCATCAGGCCCTTGGAAAAGGCCTTGCTACTTTCAATGAGGGCGGCGTTTTTCCGGGGGCCGAATACCCGCAAGCCCGCCGCTTGAAAAGCGTCTACAATGCCCGCTGCCAGCGGGTCGTCCATCCCCACCGCCGTAAAGTCGATGGCGTTTTCCTTGGCAAAGGCCACCAGCTTATCAATTTCCATAGGCTGGATGGGCACCAGCTCGGCCAGCTGGCCAATCCCGGCGTTCCCCGCCGCACAGTAAATCTTATCCACCCGGGGGCTTTGGGCCAGCTTCCACACCATGGCATGCTCCCGGCCACCGTTGCCTACCACTAAAATCTTCATTTTGTTTCCTCCCCGATATGTACCCGGCCGCCTTCCACCCGCAGCCGTCCCTGGGCAAACAGACGGATGGCCTCGGGCAACAACTTCCACTCGGCTTCCTCCATAATCCGCTTTTGCAAAACAGCGGGCGTGTCGCCTTCCAAAACCGGCACGGCCTTTTGCAAAATAATAGGCCCGCCGTCGGTTTCCTCGTTGACAAAATGCACCGTGGCCCCGGAGACCTTAACGCCCTTGGCCAAGGCCGCCTCGTGGACGTGAAGGCCATAAAACCCATCGCCGCAAAAGCTGGGGATAAGAGCCGGGTGGATGTTCAGAATGCGGTTTTCAAAGGCTCGGATAAAGGTGGGGCCCAGCACCACCATAAATCCGGCCAAAACCACAAGTTCCACCCCTTTTTCCCGCAAATGGGAAATCATGGCGTTTTCGTACTCCACTTTGTCCGAAAAATCCTTTTTGGAGATAACCGTGCCCTCCACCCCGTGGGCCTTGGCCCGTTCCAGCGCATAGGCCTTGGGGCTGGAGCTAACCACGGTAACCACCCGGGCCCCGCACAGGTTGTCCCGCTCCATCTCATCCAAAATGGCTTGCAGATTGGTGCCGCCGCCGGAAACCAGCACGCCGATCTTTAACATATCTCAACCTCGTTTTCTCCCCGGGTCACCTTGCCAATGCAATAGGCGTCCTCGCCCAGGGCCTTGAGCGCTGCCAGCGTTTTTTCGGTATCGGCGGCGTCCACCACCAGCACCATACCAATCCCCATGTTAAAGGTGTTGTAGCTGGCGGACCGGGCGACCCCGCCCTTTTCTTCCAGCCAGGTAAACAGCGGGGGAATGGGCCAGGTCCCTTCCTCGATGTGGATGCACAGCCCCTGTCCCTTGGGCAGGCACCGGGGGGTGTTTTCGATAAAGCCGCCGCCGGTAATGTTGCTAATTCCCTTAATGTGTACTTCCTTCATTAAAGAAAGAATGGTTTTTACGTAAATTTTGGTAGGGGCCAGCAGGGCCTCGCCCAACGTGGTCCCCAGCTCCGGAATAAACGCCTTCAAATTCTCCCGGGTGGGCTGAACAATCTTCCGCACCAGCGAGTACCCGTTGCTGTGAAGGCCGCTGGAGGCAATGCCGATGAGGGCGTCGCCTTCCCGAATATCCCTGCCGTCAATCATTTTGGGACGATCCACCAACCCCACGGTAAACCCGGCCAGGTCATACTCGTCCTCGGGATAAAACCCGGGCATTTCGGCGGTCTCGCCGCCAATCAGCGCCGCTCCGGCCTGACGGCAGCCCTCGGCCACCCCGGCCACGATTTCCGCAATCTGCTCCGGATGGTTTTTGCCGCAGGCAATATAATCCAAAAAGAACAGCGGCTCCGCCCCATTGCAAATCACATCGTTCACGCACATAGCTACGCAGTCAATGCCCACCGTGTCGTGCTTATCCATTAAAAACGCCAGCTTCAGCTTGGTGCCGACGCCATCGGTGCCGGAAATGGCCACCGGGTCGGCCATGGCCTTGGCCCCCGCCAAGCTGAACAACCCGCCAAAGCCCCCAATATCCGAAAGCACCTCCGGCCGCATGGTGCTTTTTACGTGTTTTTGGATTAGCCGTACCGATTCGTACCCGGCTTCTACATCCACGCCGGCATCTTTGTAATTCAGTCCCACCAAAACCATCCTTTCCGTTGCTGCAACTCCAAAGCTACAAATTTAAAAGAACAAGACACCTCATTCTACACTAACGGCCCCGTTTTATCAAACATTTCTTGGCCCTCGGCCAAAATTCCGGCGTCCCCCACAGCACACACCTGCTTTTGCCCGGCGATACTGCCGAATAAGGGGGCCAGCGCCTGCAAGTCTTTCAGCTTAGTGTCCAACACCTGCTGCCGCTCCCGATTCACATCGGCCTCGGTGATTTCCGCCAAATAATACCGTAGCGCTATGTCCCCCAGCTCCGAGGCGTGCCGGGGCCGGTCCAGCTCGTTGATGGCCCCCAGAATGTACCGGGTGACCTCCTGCTCCGACAGGGTCAGCCCCTGCAAAAAGTCCCCGGTTTGGTCGTACACCGCCAACGTCCGGTTTAGGTGGGGATCCCGATACGAGTAAAAGTAGGCCATACCGCTGCGCCGGAAGCCTACGCCACAGCCATAAGCGCCCCCCAGCACCCGCACCCGATCCCACAAATAGGCCCGGTTAATCAGGCTGCGGGCCACCAGCATGGTGCCGCTGTATTCGAATCCGGCCTGCCGGTAATCCCCGGCCTTGGCCACATACACCACCTTGCCGGGGGTCGTCAGGGCCTCCCGGGCGCCATAACCCGCCCGCAATGCGGCACAATCCGTAGCCCGGGCCTTTCGTTCCGCTCCGGGCAACGCCGCCCGCAACGCCGCAATCTCGGCTTCGCAGGCATCCCCGCCGCCAACAAGGGCCAAAAAGCCGTTGCTTAAAATACGCTGCGCCGCCGCCCCCAGATTTTCCGGGGGATTTTCCGCCGCCGCTTTCAATGCCGGATAGAACCGGGAGCCGGCAGACGCATCCTGCCAGGCCTCCCGGGCGTCCAGGTGTCCCATAGCCCGCTGCAACGCCGTTAAATGCCCCTCGTCGGCCATGGTTTGGGCCAGCCGCTGCCGGGCTTCCCGCAGGGTACGCCCCACATCCTCCCGGTTGTCAAAGTCGGTAGCCGTTAAAACTTCCTTTAAAAAGGCAAAGGCCTCGGCCTTTTTTTCGGCTAAAAAGTCGGCCTCCACCATCAGCGCCGGCAAACAGCCCTGGGGGGTTTGATAGGCCCGGCTGCTGGTAAACAGCTGGCCAAAGATTAAATCCTGCTTCACCGCCAGCTCATCCCGGCTGTATGCCTTCGTGCCCAGCTCGGTGAGCAGGCTCCGCAGCAGGCCCACCGTTGCCGCCTCGTCCTCCGTTGCCGGGAATACCAGCTGCAAATACACAATGCCATTGGTCTCGTACATCCCTTGCAGAACGCCGTTTTTGGGCTCCACCGGCACAAAATCCGCCTTAGGAGACACATCCGACAGGGCCAAACAGGGAATGCAGGCCAGCTCCGCCTCGGTCTCTTCTTTGGTCTGGAAGGCCCGCAGCGCCTCCGCCTGCCGCCGTAGGGCCTCTCGTTCCTCGGCGCTCAAGGAGGTTGTCAGCTCAGCCAGCGCCCGCTCGTCCCCCTGGCGCAGCTTCTCCGCCAAGGTGGTATCCGGCCGCAGCACCGTTTGGGTCACATGGGGGTTTTCCAAAAATACCTCCCGGACAAGGGCCGCAAAATCCAGCTGCTTTACCTGTGCAAAGGTCTCCCAATCGTGCAGGTAGGCAAAGAACGATTGGTCGTGAAGAGCGCTCTTTAACAGCCGCAGGCCGTACACCAGCCCCTTGGGCCGATAGCCAAAGTTCTGCTCCCGCAGCATGTATTCATACCGGGCCAGGGTGGCCTCCCGCAGGGCCGGGTCAAACCCCGTTTCCGCCAGCCGGGTCAGGGTGGTTTTTATCACCCGGGCAAAATCCGCCGCCTGCTCCGGCCGGGCATTTTTGGCCACCACCGAAAACACGGTATCCCGGCTTTCGCCGTCGAACCAGCCCTCGCACTGATCGCCAATGCCCGCCTCCTCCAGCGCCCGCTTTAAAGGCGAAGCATTGGTTTCCAGCAGCATATAGTCCAGCAGCCCCATGGCCATGTTCCGCACCGGGTCGGTGCAGGGGCCCGCCAATACGCTATACGCCAAAAAAGCCCCGTCCCCTTCCGCCGCCGGGTAGGGCGCTTCGGCCAAGGCCGTCCGGGGCAGCTCGGTCTCGGGTAAAATTTCGGAATCCACCGGCCGGGCGGTAAAGCCGCTCAAATATTCTTCGTCCAGCTTTTGCAGATACGGACCTATCGCCATGTCCCCATACAAATACATTATGCAGTTGGAGGGGTGGTAATAGGCCCGATGGAAATCCAAAAAGGCCTCGTAGCTCAGGTGCGGGATGTCCCGGGGGTCGCCACCGGATTCATACTGATAAATGGAGGTGGGAAACAATTCCCGGTTCACGGCGTTCATCAACAGACGCTCCGGGTCGGACAGCGCCCCTTTCATCTCGTTGTAGACCACGCCGTTGTAGTTAAGGCCCCGGGGGCCCTCCTCCAGCCGCCAGCCCTCTTGCAAAAAGATTTCCTTCTGCTCGTAAATCCGGGGGAAGAACACCGCATCCAAATACACGTCCATCAGGTTTTTAAAATCCTTCTCGTTCCGGCTGGCCACCGGGTACACCGTTTTGTCCCCATAGGTCATAGCATTTAAATAGGTATTCAGCGAACCCTTCAGCAATTGATTAAAAGGATCCTTTAACGGATACTTCCGGCTACCGCATAAAACCGAGTGTTCCAAAATATGAGCCACCCCGGTGGAGTCGGCCGGAGGCGTCCGAAAAGCTGTATAAAATACCTTATTGTCGTCGTCATTTTGTATATAAAATAACCGGGCTCCGCTTTTTTCGTGGACAAACACATAGCCTGTCCCCCGGTGCCCAGCCAACTCCTGCTTCTCCCGAAGCCGGAATCCGTAAACGGTTTGACCAATTTCATAGTTCAAATCCATCCGCTCCTTTCCTTATCTATTATACCGGCTTTGGCCTGATTTTCCAATGGATTTTCCCCATTTCATAAAAATGCTTTTCCCCGCATAATAATCTTGACGGATTGGGCTGGGGAGGATATAATGTAAATTATTATACTGTACTGTAAGAAAGCGGGGATTTACGATGAAAAAGTTTTTAGCAGCAGCCCTGGCAGCGCTGATGTGCTTTGGCCTGGCCGCTTGCTCCAGCAGCAAGGACGCCGGCAGCAGCAACACCAACCAGAGTGAAGAACAGGGAGAACAAGCCGGGGGCGAAACCTCCGAAAAGCCTGTGCTGCGGGTCGGCATGGAATGTGGCTACGCTCCCTACAACTGGACCCAGTCCGACGATTCCAACGGCGCTGTGCCCATCCAGGACAGCAGCGACTACGCCTATGGCTATGACGTAATGATGGCCAAATACCTGGCCGACCAAATGGGCTACGACCTGCAAATCTACAAGATTGCCTGGGACAGCCTGCCCCCTGCCGTTCAGTCCGGGAAGATTGACTGCGCCATTGCCGGCCAGTCCATCACCTCCGAGCGGCTGCAAACCGTTGACTTTACTACCCCCTACTACTATGCTTCTGTTGTGGGCCTGACCCGGGATGATACGGCATTTAAAGACGCCCAATCCGTGGCCGATTTGGCCGGGGCCAAGGTCACTTCGCAGATGAACACCATTTGGTATGATGTGCTGAGCCAGATTCCCGACGCCAACATCCTGCCCGCCATGGAGTCTGCCCCCGATATGCTGGTAGCTCTGGCTTCCGGCAAGGTGGATGCCGTGGTCACCGACCAGCCCACTGCGATGGCGGCCTGCGTTGCCTACCCCAACATGGTTATGCTGGAGTTTGATGGCGAAAACGGCTTTGAGGTTTCCGACGAAGAGGTTAACATCGGCATTTCCGTTAAAAAAGGGAACACCGAGCTGTTGGATAAGCTGAATGCCGCACTGGCCACCCTGACCACCGACGACTTCACCGCCATGATGAACGATGCCATTGCTAAGCAGCCTTTGTCCGGCGAATAAGAAGATTTGTATAACCCAAGGGGTGGCTTGCCCACCCCTTCTTACTTTATAATACCAGGAGGAGGTATTTCCTATGCTCCCCGAGGGATTTTTCCCAAGAGTCGCCTTTTTGTGGCAGCGCTACTGGATGTCCTACCTGCGGGGCGCCGGCACCACCATTCTGGTGGCCCTCATCGGTACCGCCGTGGGCTGCCTGATTGGTTTTGTTGCCGGCATCATCCAGACCATCCCCGAAAACCCCAACGACAGCCGGTTCAAAATTGTTATTTTAAGGATTGTAAAAACCATTTTGAACATTTATGTGGAGGTATTCCGGGGCACCCCCATGATTGTGCAGGCTATGGCCATTTTTTATGGTGCCCTGCAATACCTGAACATTGATATGTCCATGTGGTTTGCCGCCTTCTTTATCGTTTCCATCAACACCGGCGCATACATGGCCGAAACCGTCCGGGGCGGCATTTTATCCGTAGATGCCGGGCAGATTGAAGGCGCCAAGGCCATTGGCATGACCCACTTCCAGTCGATGGTGTATGTCATCCTGCCTCAGGCCCTGCGAAACATTATGCCCCAAATCGGCAACAACCTGATTATCAATATTAAAGATACTTCGGTTTTGAGCGTTATTTCCGTTACCGAGCTGTTCTTTGTGGGGAAATCCGTAGCCGGCGCCTACTACACCACCTTCGAGTCCTTTATGATTGTCAGCATCATCTATCTGGCCATGACCCTCATTTGCTCCCGGATTTTGCGGAAGCTGGAAAACAAAATGGATGGTAGCGCCAACTACGACCTGGCCACCCGGGACACCCTGGCCCATACCAGCGGCACCCTGAATGCGCCCCGCACCCGAAAGGAGGCCGCCAAATGAGTTCTTCTCCCATTTTGGAAATCCATGACCTGCGGAAAACCTTTGGCACCCACGAGGTGTTAAAGGGGATAAACATGGATGTTTACCCCGGCGACGTCACCTGTATTATCGGCGCCTCCGGTAGCGGCAAATCCACCTTTTTGCGTTGCTTAAACGTGCTGGAGCTTCCCACCTCCGGCGAGATTTTACACAATGGCGTCAACATCCTCGACCCCTCGGTAAACGTTGCCCAGTACCGGGCCAAGGTAGGCATGGTGTTCCAGTCCTTCAATCTTTTTAACAACATGACGGTTCTGGAAAACTGCATGATTGGCGTAACCAAGGTTCTAAAAAAAGACAAGGCCTATGCCCGAGAGATTGCTGAGCAATTTTTGGAAAAGGTGGGCATGACCCCTTATATCAACGCCAAGCCCGGCCAGCTTTCCGGCGGCCAAAAGCAGCGGGTGGCCATTGCCCGGGCCTTGGCCATGGAGCCCGAAGTGCTGCTGTTTGACGAGCCCACCTCCGCTCTCGACCCGGAGATGGTGGGCGAGGTGCTGGCTGTAATGCGGGATTTGGCCAAGGAAGGCAGCACCATGCTGATTGTGACCCACGAAATGGCCTTTGCCCGGGACGTATCCAGCCGCACGGTGTTTTTGGATCAGGGCGTGATTGCCGAGGACAACACCCCCGACGTCATCTTTAAAAACCCGCAAAATCCCCGTACCAAAGAATTCTTGTCCCGGTTCTTAAACATTTAATGCTGTGAGCCAAAACGCCTTTCCAAAATGGAAAGGCGTTTTCACTCCCCGACAAAAAAGCGCAGATTGCTCTGCGCTTTCTTTTTGTGCAAAATCAGCCCCTTAGCCTTTGCCTCCGTCTCAAAACCCAAAATCCGTATAATCCTCCGGCAAAAACCGGTGGTAAATCAAGTGATGCCCTTCGTCCTTAAAGCAATAAAAATAGTCGTCGGGGCGCTCCCGGAAGGTAATCCGTACATCGAACTCCCCATTGTCCACAGGCTCCACCACACAGGCTTCGTCCCATTTCCGAAACAGCGCCACAACCTGCTCCATCTTGGTGCCGTGGCGCCCCAGCAGCGCCACCAGCTCCTGAATAAACCGATTTTCTTCCTTATTTTCATAAACGTATTCGGCCGCCTGGGGCGGCAAATAAAAGCAGAACCGGTCATCCAGCCGGGTGATTTTTACCTCCCCCAGCCGGGGAGCCGCAAAGGCCGGGAACCCCGCCAGCGCCTCTGCCAGTTCTTCTCCCGTCTCCCGGCCATGGAAAAAATGCCGCAGGGAGCTTAGGGGATAGTACAGCCGCAAGGCCTCTCTGTCATAGCCCAGCTTGGCCTGCTCCTCCGCTATGGTATCGGTCAAATGCCGTTCCAGCTTTTGATAGGCTTCCTCGTACATGCACATCCCTCCTGTCCGGGGTTAAAAAATCTCGTCAATGGGCTTCCAGTGCTCTGTTTGCAGGCTTTCGGTATAAACCGTGTTGTTCATCCGAAGCCGCTCGTTTTTATCCCGCACAAACCCCCAGCGCAGGCCCTTTTCTGCCGCATACCGGCCAAAGGCCGCAAACTTGTTGGCGGTTTGCCGGTCAATGTTCTGGCTTTCCCCTTGGGCCTCCCCGCCCTTGGTTTCCACAATCCACACCGTGCCGTCGGCCTTTTTTACAATGTAGTCGGGATAAAATAGCCGGGGCTTTTCCAGGCCGTCCAGATACACCACCGAGAAATAGGCCAGCCCGGTATCCCCGTTTTTGTATACCCAGTCCACGTCCGGCCGGGTCTCGCAATAGGCCTCGAACAGCCGCTCGCATTTGGAGCGCACCCCCTCCACCAGCATGGCCGTGGAGTATCCCTCGTAGGCCGCCGTCCGCAGCACCCGGGCCCCGGGCTCCTCCGGGTCGTAACGGAACAGCTCCTGCTCCGGCAACCGAAACGCCGCCGTTTTGGCCGAAGGCATGGCGATTTGCCGGGCCATTTGAGCCGTGGCCCCCCGGAAATCCTCTCGCAGTTTTGGTTCGTTGTTAATCACAAAGGCATAAAACCCGGGCGTATCCAAAGCCAGCAGCTTCCGGGGGCTGGCCACGCTCTCCCGGAACAACCGCTCCAGCACCGTCCGGGTCTTTTGCGTCGGCATTCCCACCGCCGTTTTAATCCGGTCAATGGCGTGGAGCATATCCATGCCATGGGTATGGGTATCCACCGGCCGCCGGGTCACCCGGTATTCCCCCACGTTCTCCTCCAAAATCGAGGCCGTGGTAATAAACTTCCCCTCCCGCAGCAGGCCCACCAGCTCCCGGTCGAAGCGATACCCCGATGCCTCCAGCCGCAGACGGTTGTCGGCCTTGATGGTGCCTAGGCCATAGGTATCCCGGAAATAATCGGCAATGGCAAAAAAGCTCTCTCGCTCCCCCAACGTCCCGGCGTCCCGGTTCCGCAGCTGCTTCTCCAGTACAAACCCCCGGCACTTGTCCTTTAAGGGCAAGCGCTTCACTTCAAACGCTTGGCTTAGGTTGGCCTTAATGCTTTGCTTGTACTTTTCATCGAAGGTATAAAGGTAGCAAAAATCCAGCACATCCACCCCGTAGTGCCGGGCCTCGGGCATCCGCCGCAGCCGGCCGATGGTCTGAATCTCAAAGTCCTCCGACATCCGCTCCCGCAGCTTGACCAAAATTTTGGCCCGAGGGCAGTCCCATCCGGTGGCAATCGCCTGTTTCATCAACAAAAACACCGGGCGAGCGTTGGGGGCGGTGATTCCCTCCAAATTCCGCTTGTCCCCGCTGTCGCTCATCCACTTGGCTACCAGCCCGTTTTCGTAGGTGTAGCCCATCGCCGCCAGCTTTTCCTCTACCGCTGCAATCAGCCGGTCCGAGGCGTTGGGGAACTGGATAAGGCACAGGGGCCGAATTTCCCCCGTGGCCCCCGGCTGGACGGCATAGGCCCGGGCAATCTCCTGCCGTTTTTTGTCCGCCAGCGCAATGAGATAGCCGTGCTCACTTTCAAAATGCCCGTTGTAGTCTACGTCCTCGTTGATGTACAGGGCCTTGGTAATTAACCCCGCAGCAATGACCTCCCTCTCGTCAATCTCGTAAAACTCGCATAGCCGATGGGTTTTGGCCGTGGCCGAAACCCGGACGATGTGGCGGGGGCCAATGGCCTCCAGCAGCCCGGCGGCCTTTTTGGTGTCGTTGGAATGCTCCTCATCGATGATAATAACAAACTCCGTCCCCCGGCGCTTGGCCTCGGCCACCCGGTCGTACAGGTTCTTCCGCTCGCCCTCGCCAATGGCCCGGTTGCCCCGCTTTGTGACCAGCTCCCAGTTGATAAACGCCGTGCTCCCCGGGGCAAACCCCAGCTGCAAAGCATCCGCCAGCGTCCGGGCCGGACGGCCGGGTAACAATTTCTGCATTTTTTGGCGGCTTTGCTCCTCCAAATCCCCCTTGCCGGGGCACAACCACACAAAGACCGTATTGGCGTTTTCCCGGCTCAGGTAGCGGTCGATAAAATCGATAAGGATAATGGTTTTCCCCGCTCCGGTGGGGGCCTTCACCACCAGGGTTTGGCGGCTGTCCTCCCGGGCCACCGTTTCTGTCAGCCAGCTTGCACAAGCCTCCTGAAAGCCAAACAGCCCCTTGGGTAGTAAAATCATCGTTCCCCCTCCTTGCGTAGCTCCGCTTCAAAATACCGGTCGGGCACGGCAAACACCGGTAGCCCGGTTTGCTCCAACGTTTCCTCCTGCTTCGCCGTCAAAAGCACCCGGGCCGACACATACAGCGCCCGGCAAGCCGCCACCCGTTCCGGGTCGGCAAAAAAGGCGTCGGCCTCCTCGTCGGAAGCCAGAAGTACCGTTTCGGCCCCGGTTTTCCGCCCCTGCTCCAGCCAAATCAGCGGCAGGGTGTGGGCGAAAAGCGCCGTCTCGGCGCCCTCCTCGGCGCCCCGGGGCACAAAGCCCACCCGGTAGTACAATACATTTCCGGGGAAACCGGTCCGGACCAGCTTGTTCCGGCCCAGCAGGGTCAGGCTCCCCTCCCGCACCTCGGTTTTTAGGCTGTCAAACTCCCCTTTCCGAAGCTGCTTGACCTCCTCCAGCTCGGCCAGCGTTTCGGTCGCATTTTTGAAAAGCGCCAGGGTCACCGGCCGCTCCCACAGCACCTCCTCCACCGTTTCGGCAAAGGGCTGGGCCCCCAGCAGGGCCTGCACCCGGGCATAGGTCACATGTTCGCAAATCCCATTTTGGTTGTTGGTAGCCAGCAAAAAGGTGCGGTGGCCCCCATCGGCGGCGTTTTGCTCCAGCACCGCCTGGGCCGTGGTGCCCGACCCGGCAAAAAAGTCCAGTACCACGGCATTTTTGTTCCCGTGGCACCGCAACAGCTGCCGCACCAGCTCCACCGGCTTCGAATAATCAAACGAATCCGCCAAGCCAAAGGCCGCCAAGTCCTTTTTGGCATTATCGTTGGAAAACCGGTTTTCCGTCAACCCCAGGGAGCTGAGGGCCTTGGTGCGTTTGACCTGCACCACCTCGTAAGCCCCGGTCTGCTTATTTTTTTCGATTTTGGCGTTTAAATAGGTTTTGGTATAAATCCGGGCGCTGCCGTCAGCCCGCCGCCGAATCACAATAAAACCATTGCGGTAGCCAAAGTCCACCAGCTCCCGGCCCCAGCGCCAAGCCCAGTCCGCCCGCTTGTGGCGCCCGGCCTGCCGCTCCCGATACTTTTCCGCATCGGAACCGGGGTAAAAAGTCTCTCCCTCCAGCTCCAGCGGATAATCCAAGCTGGCGCTGTACGAAAGGCTGTCGTAATCCAGGGTTTGGTTTAGCTTATACCTTCCCCGCTGGGCCACATACTCGTCCTCATACCGAAACTCCGGGTCGGTGTGCTCCTCCATAGCAAACACGGCCCCGTTCCCTTTGGTATAGACCAGCACATAGTCGTGGTTTTTGGAAAACGAGCCGGTGGTTTTTCCGCTTCTTTTGGTCACCCGGGGCAGGGTAATCACAAAATTTTGCTCCCCAAAAATCTCATCGGCCAGCAGCTTCAGCGGCGCCTGCTCCTTGTCGTCGATGGACATAAACAAAATCCCGTCGGCCGCCAACAGGTCGTAGGCCAGCCGCAGCCGCTTTTCCATAAACGAAAGCCATTTGGAATGCCGGAAGCTGTCCTCGGCCTCCACATAATTATCATCGTACACAAAGTCGTCCTTCCCCCGGTTGTAGGGGGGGTCGATATAAATGAGGTCAACCCGTTCCCGATGGGTTTTTTGCAGCAGGCTCAAGCTGTGCAGGTTATCGCCCTCCAACAAAAAATGACAGGGGCCGCCCGGCTCCCGAACCAGCTCCCGCTCCGGTACCGGCTGAAACACGGGGATTCCCTGCTCCAGTTCTTCATCGGCCCGCTCCCGATGCTCCTCCCATACCAGCCCAAACTTTTTGCAGTCCAGGGCCCCGGCAATCTCTCTCAGCTTCCCCCGGGCCTCGTCATCGGTCAACGCGGCCTCCCAGTGAGCCAAAATCTCCAGCATGGCCCGGCGTTTTTGCTGCGACACATTCCCCATAGCGCTTCTCTCTTTCTTCCGATTCCGGCAGTTGTTCTTCCGTTCCTTAATAAAAAATTATATCATAAAATGGGTATAAACGCACGAAAAATCCCCCGCCCAAACAAAAACGCCCCGTCTTTCGACCCGCCCGGGCCAAAAACGAAGCGTTTTCTATCCTACTCTATTTTATGTCGTTCCTGCGCCTTCGCTCATTCTGCGGCTTTGGGGGCGGCGTTATACAGGAAGGTCACAATCTGGCCCCGGGTGCAGGTAGCCTCGGCCCCAAACATCCCGTTGCCCATCCCGCTGGTAATCCCCTGCTCCACGGCCCAAGCCACGGCTTTGGCATAATAGGCATTGGCATCCACATCGGCAAAGTCCGCTGTCCCGGTTACTTCCGGCATCCCGGCGTTCCGATACAAAAACGTTACGGCCTGCGCCCGGGTGCAGGGCTCCTCCGGTTTAAACTCCGTCGCAGTCAGGCCCGCCGTAATCCCCTTTTCCAAGGCCCACCGCACAGCCTTGGCATAGTAGGCATCGGCGGCCACGTCGGTAAAGGGGGTTTCTGTGGTTTCCGGCTCCGGCGCTCCGGCAGCGTTCCACAGCAGGGTCACAATCTGCGCCCGGGTACAAGGCTGCTCCGGCCCAAACTGGCCCTCGGCCACGCCGCTGGCTACGCCGTTCTCCGCCGCCCAGTACACGGCTGCGGCATAATAGGCGTCCTCCGCCACGTCGGCAAAGTGAATGGGCGCCGTCTCCTCCGTCCAGCCCGCATAAATGGTCAGGGTGCGGTCCATGGTCAGCTTTTCCAGCTTTTTGCTAAGCTCCGCATCCCGATACCAACCGGTAAACACATAGCCCTCCCGGGTGGGGACATACTTGCTCAGATCCACCGAGACCCCGTCGGCTACCGTCATCCGGGGAATGGCGCTGCCGCCGTTGGTCTCAAAGGTCAGGGTGTAGCCGGCCACGCTGCCGTCGCTACTATCGCCGGTGGGGGTGCTGCCGCTCTGCTTTTGCAGCACAAAGCTTTGAGCCATGTTCCCCTCTTTGTCCACAATGGTCATGGGCTTGTCGGTCGCCCCTTCATACTCCGCCTTCTTTGCCACGCTGTACCCGGCCGGCAGATAGGCCACAATACCGTCTAGGCCCTGCTCGTTCTTCCCGTAGTTTTTCAGCGGTACATCCGACCGGATGACCGAATCCTCGTCCATCGACAGCGTTTCGGTCCAAAGGTAATTAAGCCCGCCGGACTCAACCGTCAGCTCGGAATTGGTCACAACGATACCGCCATCGGGCATCCAGGACAGACTCCGGGTCGTTACCCGGCTGTTTTCCAGCTTTAGCACATCGGTCATTCCCCCATTGCCATTGCTGATCGGGCCAAAAAGGGTCATGTTCAGGTCCTGCACGGTCAGGTTTCCGGACAGACGGATCGCAGTTTCCACCGTCAACTGGGCGTTATCCCCCACTCCAACGATGGAAACCGACTGATTTGCAGCCGAATCGGCCCGGTAAATCGAGACCTTCACCTGCACAAAGCCTTCCACCTGGATGGTGATCTCCTGATTCGGTAGGATAATATCCCCCTGGATCTGGATGTCCTTCAGCTGCAAAACACCGGTAGCGCTATCCCAGTGGTACCCGTCTGTCGCCAGATCCCCGGCAGCAGCGCTCCACAAATTCAGCTCCGGGATGGTGGCCTGGTCTGCCAGCGCCGTGACCGGCGTCAGCGCCGTTAAGGCCGGAGTTCCCAGCAGCAGGGCGGCCAACCCCACCGGCGCCATCCGGCGCTTCCAGAAATGTTTCATTTTACCCTCTCCTTTTTGCGCTTTTCTCACGTTTCCCATTTGACTGAAATTTGATATTCCGACGCTTTTAGTATAACATTTTTCGACCCAAAAGTAAATCTTAGCCCAGCCTCTCCACCTTATTTTTCCGGATACGCTTTAACCAGCCCCGGCCGTACCAACCAGGAAAACGCCCCGGCCAACGGCAAGATTACAATCAACTGCCGTAGCAATGAAACCACCAGCGATTCCACCCCGCCTTCCAACGCCTGGTAAATCCCTTGAAGCGCCACGTTCCACCCGGCGAACACGAAGCTGAGGGAAATAATTCGCATAGCCCCGATAAAATAATTCCGAGAAGCCCCGGCGTTAAAGAGGTCGGCAAAGGCGCCGGGGAAGATTTCCGTTAACGCCAGCCCCAGCGCCATCAAGGCCGTCGTATACAGCAGCCCGTACCGTATCCCGGCCTCTACCCGCTTCCGGTTGCCCATACCAAAGGAAAAGGCCACAACGGGCGTAATGGCGTCCCGTAGGCCAAAGGCCATAAACAGTACGAACTGCTGAACCTTGTAATACAGGCCATAGGCCGTTTGCGCCGCCGGATCGAACTTTAAAATCAGGTTCATGGCGTACACCATCATGGACATCAACGCCTGGGCCAAAATGGCCGGGAATCCAATGGCATAGATTCGCCGGAGGATACGGGTATTGGGCTTGCAAAAGGCCAGCCCTTGGGCAAACTCCCGGTTGTGCTTTTTGTGGAAGTACCATAGCAAGGCCGCCGAAGCAATCTGTCCTATGACTGTCGCATAGGCGGCCCCTCGTACTCCCATCTCGGGGCAAGGCCCCAACCCATAAATCATAATGGGGTCCAAAATGATGTTGACCACCGCCCCCACCACCTGTCCGATGGTGGAATCCGCAGAGCGGCCAGTGGCCTGCAATAGCTTTTCAAACAACGAAAAATACAAAATGCCGAAGGAGGCCACGCAGCAAATGCGGACATAATCCACACCCATCGCCAGCACCTCCGCATCCGCCGTTTGGCTTGCCATATAGGCCTGTGCACCAAAAAGCCCAAACAGCAGACAAACAACGTAGATGACCGCCCCCATAAACAGGCTATTCCCGGCTACCCGGGCTGCCTCGTCCCGGTTTCCCTGCCCCAGCGTCCGGGCCAGCAGGGCGTTGGTTCCCACGCCGGTGCCAATGCCAAAGGCCACCATCAGCATTTGCACCGGAAAGGCCAGGGTCAGTGCGTTCAGCGCCGCCTCGCTCCCCACTTTCATGTTTCCCACAAAGGCGCTATCCACAATGTTGTAGACCGCCTGCAAGGCCATCGACAAAATCATGGGCCCGCCCATCCGTAACAGGAGCCGTTTGACCGGCATTTCTTTCATCCGATTTCCTTCCGTCATGTTTTCCTCCTCTTTTTCCGCTCAGGAATCCATCCCATTTTTTTCAGAGCCCTTCTCCTTGTTTCCATAGAGACGGGCCTTTGGTTTCCTTCCCTGTGGAAAGCTCCCATAGAAAAAAGTGTGCGCCCGTCGTAAGCTGGACTTACGCCAAAAGGCTGCACACTTCTCTGCAAAAAAAGAAACGAGCTGCAAAACTGGATTTACGCAGTCATTGCTACTCGTTTCTTCTTGATATTATACGATTCGCTTTTTAAAAAGTCAACGGCCATTTTCGCAGAATCAAAACCGCAGCCCCGCACCTTTAGAATGAGGTGTGGGGCTGCAATGCTCATTTACAATGATTTTCCTTTTTAATCGTCCTCGTTTTCATCTTCCCATGACGAGATAATGTGAAGTTCGCCGCTGTCCATATCCATAGCCATGTTATCGCCCATGCGCATCAGCATATTACCGTCGGAGCCCATTGCCATATTATCGGAAACGGTATACGCAAAATCGCCGTCGTCATAGTCGAAGAAATGCTTACTCATAGATATTCCTCCTCTATCTTCAATAATCTCGTATTCCTTGGGAGAGCCGTTG
>CAKTER010000016.1 GCA_934552695.1 uncultured Eubacteriales bacterium | reverse complement strand
ATGTTGGCCATAATCCCCTTTTTCATCATGTGCTTCAGCACGTCGGCGCCGCTGCGGCCCAGAGTCGCCGCCAGTTCCTTGACGGTCATGGTCTCGGGCACAAACGCTTCCCGGGGTTCCGCCGGAATCTCCGGCTCGGGCTTAGGCTGCGGCATGGGACGGGGGACGGGCTTGGTGTTATCCTTCTTCCCGCCATAGCGTTGCTGCCCGGGCTTTCCGCCGGGACGCTGGCCCGGTGCACCGGAGCGCTGCGGCCGCTGCTCGGTCACCGTTTCGGGCCCCCGGCCCCGGCCACCGCCGCGGTTGCCGCCTTGGCCCCCGCTCGGCCGCCCCCCCTGGGGCCGACCGCCGCCCTGGGGCCGATTGCCGCCCTGGGGCCGATTTCCCCCTTGGGGCCGATCCCCCTGGGGCCGCTGACCTTGAGGACGCTCTCCCTGAGGACGTTGGCCCTGGGGACGGTCGCTTTGCGGGCGGTTTTCCCCATAGGGCCGCTGGCCCTGAGGACGGTCACCCTGGGGGCGCTGGCCATAGGGACGCTCCCCCTGAGGACGCTGACCTTGGGGACGCTCCCCTTGAGGACGCTGGCCCTGAGGACGCTCCCCCTGGGGCCGGGGAGGACGGCTGCCCTGAGGCCGCCGCTCGCCGGGGCCATAGACCAGCTTGGGTACGTCGCCCTGTCCCTGCCCGGGTTGTCCCTGGGGCCGCTGGCCCTGAGGCCGGGGCGGACGGCTCCCCTGAGGCCGCCGCTCACCGGGGCCGTATACCAGCTTGGGGACGCCGTTGTTTGTATTGTTTTGGGGGCGCTGCTGGCCCTGGGGCCGCTGGCCCGCTCCCTGGGGGGGCCGTTGCGCTCCCTGCCCCTGGGGCCGGGCCGCCGGACGGGGATTTTCGGCCTTAGCCGCCGGTTTTTTCACCTCGTCGGTCACCCGCTTGGCATCCTTTTCATCAATCCCGGACATATGGCTGGTCGCCTCAATGCCCATTCCCTGTAATTTATCCAACATATCCTTATTCGTCAAGCCTAACTCCTTTGCTAACTCGTGAACGCGAATCTTAGGCATAGTCCACACCTCCACATTCAGTTCATACCAGTATCCTCCGCCAGCGCCAGCAATCTTTGGGCAAACCCGGGGTCGGTCACCACGGCCACAGCCAGTTCCGCCCGGCCCAACGCCGTTCCCAGCTCTTCCCGGTCGGCCGCCTTTACCAAAGGCAGCTTGTAATACTGAGCGCTGTTATAAAATTTTTTTTGCGTGTTTTCCGAAGCATCGGCCGCCAAGATTACCAGCGACCCTTCGCCGCTCCGGATAGCGTTTTCGCACAGGGTCTGGCCCATGGCCAGCTTCCCGGCCCGGCGGCACAGCCCCAAAAGCCCGTAAAACTTCCGGTTCATTCGGTTTCCTCCGGCAGCTTGGCCAGCAAGCTTTCGTACACGTCCTTGGGCACCGCCGCCTTAAACGACCGCTCCAGCCCCCGGCTTTTTTGGGCTTTTTCCATGCACGACCGGTTGGGGCACACATACGCCCCCCGGCCCGGAGCCTTCCCGGTAAAGTCCAGCGAAAACGTCCCGTCCTCGCTACGCACCACCCGGATCAGCTCTTTTTTATCCTTCATTTCCTGGCACCCGCAGCATTTCCGCTGGGGCAGCTTCCGCTGTTTCATGCTCCGGCCTCCTTACCTTTCGGTCTGGTCGTCGCCCTCGTCATAATAGCCGTCGTCCTCGTAATATTCCTCGTCGTCGTAGTATTCGTCGTCGTAATACTCCTCGGCGTTGTAGGAATTCTTCTCCTGCTCGTAGTCGTTGGCTTCCACCACCAACCCGGCCTCCCGGGCCTGGGACTCGCTCTTAATATCGATGCGCCAACCGGTAAGCTTGGCCGAAAGCCGGGCGTTTTGCCCTTCCTTGCCAATGGCCAGCGACAGCTGGTGGTCGGGAACAATAATGAGGGCGCTCTGCTCGTCGGGGAAGATGGCCACCGAAAGCACCCGGGCGGGGCTTAAGGCCGCCGCAATAAACTTCCGGGGATCCTCATTCCAGTTCACAATGTCGATTTTTTCACCCATCAGCTCGTCTACAATCACATTCACCCGGTAGCCGTTTTGGCCCACACAGGCGCCTACGGCGTCCACGTTGGGGTTTTTGGAGCAAACGGCAATCTTGGTGCGGCTGCCTGCCTCCCGGGCAATGCTCTTAATCTCTACCACGCCATCGTGAACCTCGGGAACCTCCTGCTCAAACAGCCGCTTTACCAGCTCGGGGTGGGTGCGGGACACAAAAACCTGGGGCCCCTTGGGGGTCTGCCGGACCTCCAGCACATACACTTTCACCCGTTCCTGGAAGGAATATATCTCCCCGGGGATTTGCTCGTTGGGGGTCAGCACGGCATCCAGCTTCCCCAGCTGGATGATGACGTTGCGGCGCTCCTGCCGCTGGACAATACCGGTGACCACTTCTTTTTCCTTGGAGATGTACTGGCTATACAAAATCTCCCGCTCGGCCTCCCGCAGCTTTTGCATCACAACCTGCTTTGCGGTTTGGGCCGAAATACGGCCAAAGTTTTTGGGGGTGACCTCGGTGTTTACCATGTCCCCCAGCTGATAATCGGGGCGGATGGCCCGGGCTTCCTCCAGCGAAATCTGGTTTTCGGGGTCCTCCACCTCTTCCACCACTTCCCGCTGGGTGTACACCTTCACCTCGCCGTTTTCCCGGTTCATGTCCACCTTAATGTTCTGCACATTGGCAAAGTTCTTTTTGCAAGCCGAAACCAGCGAGGTTTCGATAGCCTCAAAAATCACTTCTTTGTTAATGCCTTTTTCTTTTTCGATCTGTTCCAGTGCGGCAATCAGCTCGACGCTGTCCATTCTTCTCTTCCTCCCTTAAAACACCACAGCCAGCCGTACACTGGCCACGTCTTTGCGCTGAAAGCGAATTTCTTCTCCCTCGTCGGTGCGGATGGTAAGCGTTCCATCCTCCCAGCCTTCCAGCAGGCCCTGCCAATCCCGGGAGCCGTTTTGTGCCTGATACAGCTTTACGTCCACCAGGCTACCGGCATAGCGGACAAAGTCCTTTTCCTTTTTTAACTGCCGGTCCAGCCCCGGCGAGCTGACCTCCAGCACATAGGCCGCCTCGATGGGGTCGTTCTCGTCCAGCTTTTTCTCCAGCGCCCGGCTGATGGTTTCGCAGTCGTCGATGGTAATGCCGCCCTCCTTGTCCAAAAAGACCCGCAGGTACCAGTTGGAGCCTTCCTTTACATACTCCACATCTACCAGCTCAAATCCGGCCTCGTCGGTCATAGGCAGCAAAATCTCTTCCACCTTTTTTTCAATGTCCGCCTTTTTCATCTTTGTCAAACCTCCTTTTTCAGGCAGGGGCCCAAAATTGCCCAAACATACAGCAAGAGTGGGTTTGCACCCACTCTCGACAATAAAGTATCATTTAACGATAATAGTATACCATACTATTTCTGGGATTGCAAGCCGAAATCCCCGCAAAATCCGGAATTATCCGATTTTTTTTGCGCTTTCCAAAGCCCCCAGAACCGTGGCAAAGGCCGCCCGGGGCGGCACCACAAAACGCAGGCCATGCAATCCTCCTACCGCTTCCAGCACCCGCTGCCCCTGCTTTAATGTGCTTAGGGTGCCCACAGCTACCACGGTGGTATCCCCTGTGGCTTGGCAGGCAAAGGCCGCCAACAGCCCTACGGTTTGGAATACCATGTTGGTCAGGCCCAAAATCAAATCGGCGTCCCGGGCCGTGGGCAGCACTTTTCCAAAGTTGGCGGCGGTCACATACGCAGGCAGGCCCGGCAGCTCCTCCGGGGAAATATCCCCCATGGTCAAATCCACCTGCCGCAAGTCCCCCTGCTCCAGCAGCGCCTCCAGCTCCCGGGCAGGATAGGAACGTCCCAGCCTTTTCATTAGGCCCTGAAACGTGCCGCCGCCCACGCCGCTGCCGCCCATGTGCCGGTTGCCGTCGGGCCCGGCATGGACAAAGGCCGAGCCGGTGCCGATGCTGGCTACCATAGCGCTTGTTTCGCCGGATAACAGCAGCCCGCCCCGGGCAATGGCTTCAAATTCCAATACCTTTTGGACGGGGATTCCGGCCAGTGTTTCCGCCGAAAAAGTCAGGGAACGCATCCCCGTTAACACAATACGTTCCGCTCCCTCAACGGTCAAACCGGCCTGGGCCAAGCACCGATGCAGGCACTCTTCCAGCCCCGCCCCCTGGGGGACCCGCATCCGCAGCAAGTGCGGCTCGGCGCCGTCCCCTTGGTCAATTGCAATTTTAATGGCCGTTGTTCCGGCGTCTACCCCTATCATCCGTCCCAAGGCGTTGCCTCCTTAATCTCCTTACTCATGGAATACTGGCGTCTTTGAATGCCGGGCCAAAGGCCCGTCTGGCTCCAACCAGATCGTCTGTTTGCAAACAATATTCAATTTTCAGGGCCCATTTTTGCTTCGAAGCTTTCCCCATTATAAGAGTTTTGTCAAACTCCTGTCAAGCCAAGGGGCAACAAAAGAAGTAAAGCTTTTGTAAAAGAATTGCCCCGCCCGCTCCCCTTGCCATAAAAAAGCCGGAGGACTGCCCCTCCGGCCAAAAACACAGGTTTCTCTTTTAGCGGTAAATCATTTCGTTCCGTTTGGGGCCGGTAGACACCATGGTAATGGGGGCCTCCAGCTCCTTTTCCAAAAACTCCACGTAGTTGCGGGCTTCGGCGGGCAGCTCCTCGTAGCGGGTAATGCCCCGGATATCGCACTTCCAGCCGGGCAGCTCCACCAGCACGGGCTTGGCCTGCTCCAGCACGGGGGTCACAGGGAAATCCCGGGTGACCTGGCCGTTTACCTCGTAGCCTACGCACACGGGGATCTTATCCAAATACCCCAAGGCATCGATGACGGTCAGGGCCACATCGGTAGTCCCCTGCAAGCGACAGCCGTACCGGGCCGCCACACAGTCGAACCAGCCCATCCGCCGGGGCCGGCCGGTGGTAGCGCCAAACTCGCCCTTATCGCCGCCCCGTACCCGCAGCTCCTGGGCTTCGTCGCCAAAAATCTCGCTCACAAAGGCACCGCCGCCAACGGCAGAGGAATAGGCCTTGACCACGGTATAAATCTTTTCGATTTTATGCGGCGGAATCCCGGCGCCAATGGAGCCGTAGCCCGCCAAGGTGGACGAGGAGGTAGTCATGGGATAAATGCCGTGATCGGGGTCTTTGAGCGCCCCCAGCTGGCCCTCCAGCAAAATGTTTTTGCCCTCTTTCATAGCCTGATGCAAAAAGGCCGAGGTATCCCCCACATAGGGAGCCACAAATTCCCGCCACTCCATCATTTCGGCAAACAGCTTTTTGGGGTCCAGCAGCGGGGCATGGTACAAATGCTCCAGCAACACATTTTTCAGCTCGCACACCGTTTCCAGGCGTTCCTTTAAGTAATCCTCTTGAAACAGGTCGCACAGCTGGATGCCGATTTTGGCATATTTATCGGAATAGAAAGGGGCAATCCCCGACTTGGTAGAGCCAAACTTTTTATCGGACAGCCGCTCCTCCTCCAGCGTATCGAACTGCACATGATACGGCATCAGCAGCTGTACCCGGTCGGAAATCATCAGCTTGGGTTCCGGTGCGCCGCCCTCCCGCAGATATTTTAATTCCTGAATAAACTTATTTACGTCGAAAGCCACCCCGTTGCCAATCACGTTAGTCACCTGGGGGTGAAAGGCCCCGGAGGGGATTAGATGCAGGGCAAACCGCCCGTATTCGTTGATGATGGTATGGCCTGCATTGGCGCCGCCCTGAAACCGGACGACAACATCGGCGTCCTCCGCCAGCAGGTCGGTGACCTTCCCCTTGCCCTCGTCGCCCCAGCAAGCGCCTACAATCGCTTTAATCAATTCGACTCTCTCCTTTGTGTGGTTGATAAACAGGAACACAACAACGTCTTAATACAACTTTATTATAAAGGCTGTCCCTTCTTCTGTAAAATAATGATTTTTGATGTTTGATATAAGAAAAAGAGGGGAACGAGTCCCCTCTTATCAATCTGAATTATAGGTCACACCCGAATTTCTTCGGCCCGATCCTCCTGCTCGCCGGCAGCCGCCAAAGCGGGCCGCACGCAGTCCTCCAAGAATCGCTCCACCTGAATGGGCGCAATGCCCACATAGCGTTCGGGCTGCAAAATGGCCTGCAAATGGGACAGGCTCACCCCAAAGGCCGGGTCGGCGGCAATCCGCTCCAGCAAATCGTTGGGCTTGCCCTCTTCCTTGACCATCCGGCCGGCCTCCATGGAATACTCCCGGATTTTTTCGTGAAGCTCCTGCCGGTTCCCGCCCCGCTTCACAGCGTCCATCAAAATGTTCTCGGTAGCCATAAAGGGCAGCTCAGCCAGCAGGTGCTTCTCCACCACCTTTTTATAAACCACCAGCCCGTCTACCACGTTGCGGTACAAAATCAAAATGGCGTCTACGGCCAAAAAGGCTTCGGGGATAGCCAAACGCTTGTTGGCGCTGTCGTCCAGCGTCCGCTCAAACCACTGGGTAGAGGCGGTAATGGCCGGGTTTTGGGCGTCGGCCAGCACGTACCGGGCCAGGGAGCCAATGCGCTCGCTCCGCATGGGGTTCCGCTTGTAGGCCATGGCCGAGGAACCAATCTGGTGCTTTTCGAAGGGCTCCTCAATTTCCTTGAGGTGTTGCAGCAGACGGATGTCGTTGCTGAACTTGTAGGCGCTTTGGGCAATGCCCGAAAGCACGGAAAGCATTTGGGCATCCAGCTTACGGGGATAGGTTTGGCCCGAAACCGCAAAGCAGCCGGGATAGCCCATCTTTTCGGCGATTTTCCCGTCCAGGGCCAGCACCTTTTCCACGTCGTTATCAAAGAGCTCCAAAAAGCTGGCTTGGGTGCCGGTGGTACCCTTGGACCCCAGCAGCTTGGCCTTGCTCAGCTGATGCTCCACGTCCTCCAAATCCAACAACAGGTCTTGCAGCCACAGCGTAGCCCGCTTTCCCACCGTGGTGGGCTGCGCCGGTTGGAAGTGGGTAAAAGCCAGGGTAGGAATATCCTTGGTTTTTTCGGAAAAATCCGCCAGCTCCCGGATGACAGACAGCAACCGGCGGCGTACCAGCCGCAGGGCGTCGGTCATAATCATAATATCGGTATTATCGCCCACATAGCAGCTGGTGGCCCCCAAATGGATGATGGGCTCGGCCAGCGGGGCCTGCTTGCCAAAGGCATAGACATGGCTCATTACATCGTGGCGGACTTCCTTTTCCCGGGCCTCGGCCACCTCGTAATTGATATCGTCCCGGTGTTCCCGCATTTGGGCCAGCTGCTCGTCGGTAATGGGCAGGCCCAGCTCCTGCTCGGCTTCGGCCAGGGCAATCCACAGCTGCCGCCAGGTGCGGAATTTATGCTCCTGCGAAAACAGGTAGCTCATTTCTTCACTAGCGTATCTCGAATTTAACGGACTTTCGTACTTCGTTCGCATAAATTTCATCCTCCGTATGTTGGGGCGGTATCTCCGTGGGATAGTGGCCGGTAAAGCAGGCGTCGCAATAGCCGCCGGGCACCTTGCCAAAGGTCAGGTCCTTTAGGGCCGCAATGGGCAGGTAGCCCAAGCTATTCACCCCGGCCACCCGGGCAATCTCGTCCACCGGGTAGCGGCAGGCAATCAGCTTATCCTTCGAAGGCACATCGGTGCCGTAGTAGCAGGGCCACAAAAAGGGCGGCGATGACACCCGCATGTGTACCTCTTTGGCCCCGGCATCCCGCAAAATCTTTACCAGCCGGGCAATGGTGGTGCCCCGGACAATGGAATCGTCGCACATAATAACCCGCTTGCCGGCTACGGCGCTTTTTAAAGCGTTCAGCTTCATGTGGACGCTATCGGAGCGCTGGGCCTGGGTGGGCTGGATAAACGTCCGGGCCACATACCGGTTTTTCACCAGTCCCAGCCCGTAGGGAATCCCACTTTCCTCGGCATAGCCAATGGCGGCGTCAATGCCGCTGTCGGGTACACCAATCACAATGTCCGCTTTCACCGGATAGGTGCGGGCCAAAATCCGTCCGGCTTCTTTCCGGGACTCGTACACGCTGATTCCCTCGATGCAGGAATCCGGCCGGGCAAAATAAATCAGCTCAAAAATGCACAAGGCCGTTTTTTTGTCGGCCCGGCAATGGCTGCGGTCGCTGCGGACACCGTTTTGGTCGATGATGACAATCTCCCCCGGCTCCACATCCCGTACATAGGTGGCCCCGATGGTGTCCAGGGCGCAGGTCTCGGAGCAGAGAATCCAGGACTGCCCCATCTTCCCCAAAACCAGCGGGCGAATGCCCAGCGGGTCCCGGCAGCCAATCAGCTTTTTGGGGCTCATCACCAGCAAGGAATAGCTGCCCTCCACCCGGTCCATCATCCGGCTGACAGCCCCCTCCACCGACTTGTCCTTCACCCGCTCCTGGGCAATCACATACGCTATCACTTCGGAATCGATGGTGGTTTGGAAAATCATCCCCTGATCCTCCAGCTCCTCCCGCAGCTGGTAGGCGTTGACCAGATTGCCGTTGTGGCTAATGGTCAGCGCTCCCTTCAGGTAGCGGGACACCAGAGGCTGGGCGTTGGCCCGCAAGCTGCCCCCGGCGGTGGAATACCGCACATGGCCTACGCCGATGGTGCCGGACAGGTCGTTTAAAATCTGCTCGTTAAACACCTCGGCCAAAAGCCCCATGTCCTTGTATTGCTTTACCGTTTTATCGTCGGTGACGGCAATGCCGCAGCTTTCCTGCCCCCGGTGCTGGAGGGCAAACAGCCCGTTATACACCGTGCGCCCGGTATCCCGGTCATCGTTATTAAAAATCCCAAAAACGCCGCATTCCTCTTTCAGGCCGGTCGAGAGCCCATCCTCCGGCGTCAAAACTCTGTGTTCTTCCATACGTTATCCGCCCCTAGCTTGCTGGGTTTTTCAGGCCTTGGCCGCCTCGGTGATCCGCCGCCACACTTCCTGATAAGCATCCTCAACGCCGCCCATATCCCGGCGGAACCGGTCTTTATCCAGCTTTTCGTGGGTGGTGCTATCCCACAGCCGGCAGGTATCGGGAGAGCATTCGTCGGCCAGCAAAATCTGGTCGCCAAACCGGCCAAACTCCAGCTTAAAGTCTACCAGCTCAATGTTCAGCTTTAAGAAATACTCCTGCAGCAGCTTGTCTACCTTCAGAGCCTTTTCCCGCAGCAAATCCAGCTCTTCCTTGGTGGCCAAGCCCAGAGCCATGGCCTGCAAATCGTTAATCATCGGGTCGCCCAAATCGTCGTTTTTGTACGAAAACTCCACAATGGGATTTTTCAGAGCACTGCCCTCGGCCACGCCAAAGCGCTTGGAGAAGCTACCGGCGGCCACGTTCCGCACCACAACCTCCAACGGGATAATGGTCACCCTTTTCACCACGGTCTCCCGGTCGCTCAGTTCTTCTACAAAGTCGGTTTCCACGCCGTTTTGAGCCAAATACCCAAACACCACGTTGCTCATTTTGTTGTTGATTACGCCCTTGCCCACAATGGTGCCCTTTTTCAGGCCGTTAAAGGCGGTGGCGTCATCCTTGTAAGACACAATGACCAAGTCCGGGTCGGACGTGGCAAATACCTTTTTGGCTTTTCCTTCATACAGCATTTCACGCTTTTCCAGCATAACAGTGACCCCTTTCCCATGGACCATATTCCAAAATGTTGAAAACAAAGTGCCGATGTTCCAAATTTTTACCTGTTTATTGTACAAAATTCCATCCTGTCCCGCAAGAGACGAATGTACCAAAAGAAAAACAGGGCGCACAGGGTGCCCTATACATTTAGACCAACTCGAAGCCGGCCTGCACCAGACTTTTGCGAATGTGTTGAATTTGCTCGTGGTTCCGGGTCTCCATAGAAATATCCAAAAAGCAGGAGTTAATCGCCATGTTCTCATCGGAGCGGTCGTGATACACCGAAACGACGTTGGCGCCGTTTTCGGCAATAATCCGGGACACCTGTTCCAGCTGACCCGGCTTATCGGTCAGGGCAATCCGCAGATTGGCTACCCGGCCGCCCTTTAAAAGCCCCCGGGTAATCACCCGGGACAGAATATTCACATCGATGTTCCCGCCGGAGATTAGGCAGCAGGTCTTTTTGCCCGCCAAAGGAATCTTCCCAAACATCACCGCTGCCACGGGAACCGCTCCGGCGCCCTCGGTGACCAGCTTGTGCTGCTCCATCAGGGCCAAAATAGCGCAGGCTACCTCGTCGTCGGTGACGGTCACCACTTCGTCCACATATTGGCTTACCAGCTCATAGGTTAAGTTTCCGGGCCGCTTGACCGCAATGCCGTCGGCAAAGGTCTGCACAGCCGGTAGAGTGGCAATCTCGTGGTTTTGGATGGCCTGATACATAGACGGGGCTCCCGCCGACTGGACGCCGTAGACCTTGCAGTGGGGACGCAGGCTCTTAACGGCATAGGCCACGCCGGAGATAAGCCCGCCGCCGCCAATGGGCACCACCACCGAGTCCACCTCGGGCAGCTGGTTTAAAATCTCCAGCCCAATGGTCCCCTGGCCGGCAATCACAAACTCGTCGTCAAAGGGATGGATAAAGGTGCGCCCCTCTTCCTTTTGAATCTCCACCGCCCGGGCATAGGCGTCGTCGTAAGCCCCTTCCACCAGCACCACCTCGGCGCCCTTTTTGCGGGTGGCCTCAATCTTGGAAATGGGAGCGCTGTCGGGGATACAAATTTTGGCAGAAATACCGCCGTGCTGAGCGGCTAAAGCCACCCCTTGGGCATGGTTCCCCGCCGAACAGGCAATCACGCCCCTGGCCTTTTCTTCCTCCGAAAGCTGGGAAATTTTGTAATAAGCCCCCCGAATCTTAAACGACCCGGTGATTTGCAAGTTCTCGGTTTTTAAATACACTTCGTTCCCCGGCGCAATCTCGGGCGAAGCAATCATATCCGTTTCGCGTACCACATCCCGCAGGGTGTAGGCTGCATGGTAAATTCTATCCAGCGTCAGCACAAAGGTCCCTCCCCTTATTTGGCTCCATAATATTGTTATGGTAACCTTTTGTTCCGTCTCGTTGAATCCATTCGGAATAACACCCGATTAGCATACGCAATACCCGGGAATTTGTCAAGGGGATTTCCGCCCAAAACCATCGGGATACAGGAAAAAGACCAGAAACCTGAGGAAAAGGGCCGGGAATCGTCCCAGCCCTTTTGGATACCGTTCTACCGCTTGTAACGCCGGCTGCCATCAGTGGGGCAACCGCTCCAAATCCAACGTTAAAACGCCCCACTTGCCCTCCTGACAAGCCCACAGCTGGCCCTGATACACCGGGCGCAGCGCCTCAAACTCCCCAAAGGGGATAACCTCCTGGTTTGCCGTGGTAAAAAGCGCCCAGGCATTGTTTTGACACACTGCGACAAGGCCTTCGGAGGCTCCGTATACCGTATCATACACGCAGGGGAACACCTCTTCCCCGGTGGCGTCTACATAGCCCCACTTGCCCTCGGCGTTCTGCACAGCGGCCAAGCCGTCCTGGAACGAGCCTACGGCGGCATAGGTCACTTCCGTAACCGGCCGCACCCCGTCAGTCAGCACACAGGGGATATCGGAGCCGCCAAAATCAATCCACTGGCCGCCGCCCTCAGATTTCTGAGCGGTTTCGGCACAGAAGGCCGGGACAGGGCCCTCTCCCGTATAGGGATCCCACAAGGTCGTATCCCCGCCGCCATACACATACAAAAGCTGCTGATCCTCTACCCAGCACAGCGACATATTGGGAGCCGTTCCCCGGATGTCGGTGGCTTCGTCCTCCGCCAGGGCAACCAGCTGATGATTCTCGTCCAGCGTAAAGCTCTCCGTATCGTTTTCCAAAAGATAGCGGCCCCCGTAGCCGGTGTCGATGCTATCGAAGCGGGCCTCGGCCACGATATTTCCGGCTACATCCACCAGCCCCATTTTCTCATTTTCATAAAAAACCGAAAGCCCGTCCCGGGTCTGGCTGTCAACGCTGTTAAAATCGTAGTCGGCTACCGGCCGAAAGGCCAACACCGGCTCCACGTCCGTCCATTCCCAAGTGGGTTCCAGCGCCCACTGGTACGCCGCCTCCGCTCCCGGCCCGGTTCCGTCCTCGGTTCCGGTGCTTTCGGCGTCCCCCTCCGGGGGGTTCGTTTTGTCTCCCGTTCCGGTTTGGGCCGAGCAGCCCGTCACCAACAGGCCCGCCGCCAAAAGAAGTGCCAACCAACGCTTCATTGTGCTTCCTCCTTCCAAAATTGGTAAACCATCGAAAAAACAAAACGACCCTCATACAGCCGTTTCGCCATACCCGGGTCGTTCGTTTTAACGGTTGGGCAAGCCAAACCAGCTCGCTCTTGCCAAACTATGCGGTTTTATGTACGCCAGAGCTTAGTAGCCCCGTTTTCTCCGAACAAATTTCTCAATCCGATCCAGCGCCACCTGAATCTCTTCCTCCGAATAAGCATAGGAGCAGCGGATAAAGCCCTCGCCGGAATCGCCAAAGGCCGTCCCCGGTACCACCGCCACCTTGGAATCCCACAGCAGCGCTTCGCAGAATTCGTCGCTGGTCATGCCGGTGCTTTGAATGCAGGGGAAGCAGTAAAAGGCCCCCAGGGGCTCAAAGCAATCCAGCCCCATGCTCCGGAAGCCGCCCACAATAAGCCGGCGGCGCACGTCGTACTCGTCCCGCATCCGCTCCACATCCTCCCGGCTCATTTCGTTCCGGAGGGCTTCCAGCGCCGCATATTGGCTCATGGTGGGAGCGCACATAATAATGTACTGGTGAATCTTGTTCATGGCCTGCAAAATGTCCCGGGGGGCAGCGGCATAGCCCAGCCGCCAGCCGGTCATGGCAAAGGCCTTGGAAAACCCGTTCAGCAAAATCGTCCGCTCCCACATCCCCGGCAGGGACGCAATGGAAACGTGCTTGCGGCCATAGGTCAGCTCGGCATAAATTTCGTCGCTAACCACCAAAATGTCGTGCTGAATCAAAATGGGCACCAGCTTTTCCAAATCTTCCTTTTCCATAATAGCCCCGGTGGGGTTATTGGGATACGGCAGAATGATGGCCCGGGTTTTGGGGGTAATGGCCGCCTCCAGCTCCTCGGGCTGCAAGCGGAACTGGTGCTCCGCCATGGTCCGCAGGGGCACCGGCTTGCCTCCCGCCATGGTCACGCAGGGGCAATAGGAAACATAGGAGGGCTGAGGCACCAGCACCTCGTCGCCGGGCTCCAAAATGGCCCGCATAGCCAAATCAATGCCTTCGCTGGCGCCTACGGTAATCATGACCTCGTCCTGGGGATCGTAGGATACCTGGAATTGGTCCTGCAAATATTTTACAATTTCTTCCCGCAGCACCGGCATCCCCTGATTGGAGGTATACTGGGTCTTGCCCGCCTCAATGGAGCGGATAGCCGCCTCGCTGGCGTACCAGGGCGTGGAAAAGTCCGGCTCGCCCACGCCAAGGGACACAATCCCTTCGATGGACTGGGCCACATCAAAAAACTTCCGGATGCCGGAGGGCGGCATTTCCTGAATCATCCGGCTCACATAGTCCCTGCTCATGGCGAAACAATCATCCTTTCGCCGCACAGCCGCTCCTTATCCAAAATCACGCCGTGGTCTTTATATTTTTTCAAAACAAAATGGGTTGCCGTGCTGATGACGGCGTCGATGGGCGAAAGCTTGTCGGACACAAAGAAGGCGACCTCCTTAATGTTTTTCCCGTCCACAATCACCGTCAGGTCAAACCCGCCGGACATCAGGTACACCGCCTTCACCTCGTCGAACCGGTAAATGCGCTCGGCAATTTTATCGAAGCCGTTGCCCCGCTGGGGTGTCACCTTTACCTCAATCAAGGCCGTTACCGCCTCCCGGCCGGACTTATCCCAATTGATAAGGGTGTGATACCCGCAAATGATTTTTTCGTCCTCCATGGCCTCGATTTCGGCGGCCACCATATCCTCGGTCAAATCCAGCTTTTCGGCAATCTGCGGCACCGTTAAGCGGCTGTCTTTTTCCAACAGCTCCAAAATCTTATCTCGCATCCAAAACCCCTCCTTACTCAAAATTTCCCGGCATTATTCTGTGCCGATGGGCTGGTCATCGGTTTCCTCCGACCCCGTCCCGTTATTTTCCTGCGTATTCTCCTGTGTATTCTCCCCGGTCGAAGCGTCGGGCTGCTCCGCCGGGGTACTAGCTCCGGCGTTTTCCCCCTCCCCGGAGGATGCCGGAACTGAGGGTTCCGTACCTCCTGCCCCGATGGGCGTATCGGGCGTTTCCGTTGCCTCCCGGGGCTTGGTGCCCACCGTCACCTCGTCGGCCACGGCCCGGTAGGTCGAATCCGAGAACCACTCCCGGCTGACCTGCTTCCCGTTTTCGGTCACGATTTTATACACCGTAATCTTAAAGCCGTCCTTGCCCTTAAAGGTCACTTCCCGCTCGTCCTCGTACCGCTCGGGGTCTTCCGTCACCTTCTCGGCGGGCTTCGGGATGGTACCGGCGTACACCCGCTCAAATTCCACACCATGGCCTGCGTCGTGCTCTTCGTACCCATACAAATTGCAAACCAGGTTCCCGCCGGAGGCATAGGCCTCCAAATAGACCGGGTACTCGGTGGAATTGACAAATTTTAAGTCCTTATAGGTCCCGGCAATGGCTGCGTCCAGCCCGGTGGGAACATAGCCCACGGCCAACGAGTGATTGTGCCGCTCCACTACCTTCAGCTCGGCCCGAATCACCGCATTATACACGGTCGTGGTGATTTGGCACACGCCGCCCCCCAGTCCCTGCTCCAGTTTGCCGTCTACGATGACCGCCGCATTGCGGAAGCCCCGCTCCCAGGTCTGGTCCCCCAGCCGGTCGTTCATGGAGAACTCCTCGCCGGGCATCAGTACCGTGCCGTTAATGTACTCGCAGCCTACCACCAGATTGGTGTTCCGGCCCGAATCCCCGCTGGCATAGTGGGTGGTGTAGGAACCGATATTTTTAATTTCAAAATCGAAAACCTTTTTGCTCAGGGCCGGTTCCTCGGTCTCCACCGGCACCTCGATGGGCTCAAAATCGAACTGATCCAGGCTTTGGGCCATCTGCCGGGTCAAATCGGACTCGTTGACCACCCGGCCCACGGCGCCGCCCTCAATCTCAAAGGATTCGCCCTTTTTCACCAGCTCGGCGTTTCCGGGCTCCTGGTTCAGGGCCTCGGCAATGGCAGCCGCTTCCGTCCGCAGGGCCTCGTCCCGGTACGACACGTCTACGGCAATGCTCTGGCCAGTTTCCTCCAGCTCCCGGATGGTGGAAAGGCTGGCCTTTCCGTTGTCGCTGCGGCCCAGCGCATAGGCCTCCTCCGCCGCCCGATCAAACCCAAAGTCTACCTCCAGCTGAGTAAATGGCACCTCCCAGCTTTCTTCTTCGTAATACAAGGCCAGGCTGTCCACGCTGCCGCATAATTCTTCCTTTATAAAGGCAGCGGCCTCGTCCCGGGTCATCCCGGCCACCGAACGGCCTTCGATGCTGACCCCGGGGAAAATCCGGTCGCTGTCCAAAAGCGCCTGCAGCTCCGCAGCTTCCTTTTGCTTTTGATAGTAATAATAGCCGCCGGCGCAGCCCGCCAATGCAATCCCAATCAGGGCTACAATCAAAACCGTCCGTCCGGCATGGCCCTTATCGTGCTTGCCCCAACGGTTTCCTTGCTCCTCCGGCCTTTCCTCCTGCTTCATCACAAACCCCCAGACGTTTGGCGAAAGCGAGCTTTCCCGCTCCCGAAACGTCACTCTTCTATTATTTATATTTTCTAACCATTATACAAAATCGGCTCCCGTTTTACAAGCCTAAACCCGGCATTTTCTCAACTTCACACTTTTGTAACAAAGCGGCGTTACCGGTTCCGGCGGCGCTTGCTGTCCAATAGCGATTGGGCCGTGGAGGCTTTGCCGGCCGTTTCCGTCCCCCGTCCCGTTCCGGGCCGGGAAGCCGTCCCCTCTTTTTCCCGCAGGGTATCCTTTGCCTCTTTTTTCGTTTTTTCGGCCGTTCCTCTCGCTTCCGAACGGGACGTTGCCGGCTTCTGTGCCGTTGCGGCGCTCTCCTTCTTTTCCGCCCCGGCCTTCGCTTTTGGGGCTGCCTTACCCAAAGCGGGCACAGTCAGCCGCCGCTCCAACGGAGCCAGCAGCCCGGGGGCCCGCCGGAACAAAATGTCCAGCAAAAAGAGGATGAGTGCTATCCCCAGCAACAGGCGGGAAATATCCCGATGGGCATACACCGGCTTTTCTCCGGCCTGCAACAGCTCTTCGGCACTGCTCAAAATCTGGCCGCCTCCGGCCGCTGCAATTCTTTCCAGCGTTTCCCGGCCCCCCTCCCGGGTTGTCAGGTCATATTCCGCCGGGTACGGTAGGCTAAAGGCCGTTTGCAAAACCTCCTGCTCCTGGCCCCGCCACCGGCTGAGAGTGGTAATGTATACCCCCTGCCGGTCGGTGGGAATGGCGCCGGTATAGGTACCCGGGGCCGTAGCCGACAGCGCCACCTCATAGCTCTCTCCCCGGGAGGAAAGCACTGTTGCCGTTACCTGTTCCACCGTTTCGTCGTAGGGCATTTGCACCGTTAAAAGGCCCTGTCCGCCGGAAGCCTCGGCCGTTACGGTCACGTCCCCCTCGCTTTGGTTCCGCAGCAGGTAGGAAATCATGTTGCGGAACAGCTGCTGGCCCTCGGCCGAAGCCAAAAACTCCGCCGTCCACTGGCCGTTGGCGTCGCTGGTCCAGCAGACCGCCCGGCCCAGCCCGTAGCGCCAGTCTGCCAAAACCGGTTCTTCCTTATCGCTTTCCAGCACCACATCCGCCCGGGGCTTGGCCACCGTCCCCACATAACCGTTCAGGGCCGGCAGAGCCGCAATACCCGTCAGCAAGGGCGAATCCGCCGTTACCGCCGGATAAAACCGCCGGTTATTCAAGTACTCCTGCCCGGCCAGCAGGGCTTCCCGGGCAAAAATCTCCGGCAGGTCGGTAAAGGCGTTGGTAAAATAAAACCGGCCGCCGGCCTGTTCGGCCAAATTGCCCAGCAGGCTTACATCCGCCCCCTGCCCCACCGCAATGGTGGAAAGGGTGATGTTTTCCGCCGCCATGTTCCGCAGCAGGGTGTCGTACCCGCTGCGCTCCGCCTGCCCGTCGGTCAGCAGCACAATGTGCTTAATGCGGCAGTCGGCGTTTTGGATCGCCCGATAGGCCTCGCTCAGCGCCGGTAAAATGCTGGTACCCCCGCCGGACTGGATTTTTGCCACACTTTCGCCAATGGCCGCCTGATTCCCGCCCACCTTTTGCAGGGGCACATTCCAGGCAAACTCGGTGTCAAAGGTGAGCACCCCCACGCTGTCCTTGTCCTCCAACGAATCCAGGCTGCGGATAACCGCTTCCTTCGCCATCTCCATTTTGGACAGGCCATACTCGCTTTCC
>CAKTER010000015.1 GCA_934552695.1 uncultured Eubacteriales bacterium | reverse complement strand
GGCCCACCCCTTTTTACTGGCTTTTTACTTGTTTGAGCCGGGGCCGTATGCTAAAATAATACAAAGCGGATACGCTGTATTTGCGGGCGAATCCATCGAATGTGGCATGGGGAGAAGGGTATGAAGCAGACCAACCAAAAACGCCAAAGCAACCTACCGTGGTATGTCGGGGCCGTTGTACTTACGGCCTATTTGTGCCGGTATTGGGACGGCGGCCTAAGCGCCCATTCCCTGCTGATACAGATTTTTTCCGGCTATCTGCGCAGCGTTTTGTATATTGGCTTGTATGTTGCCTGGGGCGTTTCCATTTGGCGGCGTATCATACAAAAGCAGGTGCGGCAATTCCTGCTGGGGATTGCGGGGCTGATGGTCTTTTGGTTTTTGGTGCGGACAATCCGGTTTCATATTGTGACCGACGCCGCCGTTTCCAACCTGCTATGGTACTCCTATTATTTTCCGATGCTGTTCATTCCGCTGCTCACGCTGTTTGTGGCGCTTTCCCTCGGCAAGCCGGAGGGCTTTCGGTTGCCGGGCTGGATGCGGCTGCTCTATTTCCCGGCAGGGCTCCTGCTGGCGATGATTCTGAGCAACGACGGCCACGAACTGGTTTTTGCCCATAGCGCCGGCGGCGGCTATAGCTACCGGGCCCCCTACTATATTTCGCTGCTGTGGATGCTGCTTTGCTCTGGGGGGGCGCTGCTCCTGATGTGCCGGAAGTGCCGGATCCCCGGAAGCCGGCAGCGGGCGGTGCGGGAGCTTATCCCCTTGGTGGGGATGATTTTGGCCTACAGTGTCCTCTATGTAGCCGGGGCCCCGTTTTTGCGGGCGGTGCTGGGGGATATGACGGCGGTTTTTTGCCTGCTTTTGGCGGCCATTTTAGAATGCTGTATCCAAAACGGGCTTATCTGCTCCAACAGCGGCTATGACGCCCTGTTTGCTGCGGCGACCCGGTCCATTCAGATTACGGACAAAAATGGGGAGGTTGCCATTTCCTCGGGAAAGGCGGGCCCGGTGGCGGCGTCGAAGCGGGAAAGCGCCCGGCGGGAGCCGGTGTGGCTGGATCGGAACACGCTGCTGAAGGGGGCGCCCATCCGGGGCGGGTTTGTTTTTTGGCAGGAGGACGTTACCGAGCTGGCCGAGGCGATGGCGGAGCTGGAGGAAAACCGCAAGCGCCTGGCGGAGCAGAACTATTTAAAGCAGGAGAATTACAAAATCCGGCAAAAAACGGTTAGCTTGCAGGAGAAAAACCGCCTGTACGACCTGCTGCAAAAGCAAACGGCCGGCCAGAACGCCCTGCTGCTGCGGCTGCTGGAGCAATATGACGGGGCCGCAGGCCCGGAAAAGCGCACCTTGCTGGCCGAGATGGTCGCAATCGGCGCTTATATCAAACGCAGCGGGAACCTGCTTTTAATCCGTCAGGATGAGCCGGTGGTTTCCGTTAGCGAATTGGATTATGCGTTGGAGGAGTCCGTTTCCGGGCTGGAGCTGATGGGGGCGGACTGCGTTGTGGACTTGATGAAGGACGGGACGCTTCCCGCCGACGCCGCCCTGGCCTTTTACCGGTTTTTTGAAACGGTTGTGGAGCAATCCCTTGGCCGGTTGGACTCTTTGGCGGTGCGCCTGCGGCAACGGCAGGGCGTGCTCCTGTTCCGCATTACGGCGGAAACCACGGCAAATTTGCATGAGGCGGCCGCACAGGCCGATAGCTTTGAGCAGGATGGCAAGGTGTGGCTGTTTACGCTGCGGATGCCGGTAGGAGGTGCGGTATGACCTCCTTTTGGATAACGCCCTTTTATCGGCTGCCGGCAGCGGAGCGCTCCCTTTTCCTAACCCTGCTGCTGCTTTTGTTTTGCGGCGCCTTGTTTGTGCTGCTTGTCATGGGCGCCCAGCGTCAGCGGAAATCGACATTGGCGGGGGCGCTAATCCCGGTGCTGCTGTTGTTTGGCCTGCTGGTTTGGTGCGGCGCCGAGCACCAAGCCGTAAACCGGGGGCTTCCGGTGTATGTGCCGGCGCTGCCCTTTGGTGCGGCCTGCGGGCTTGCGGTGTTGGCCGGGGCTTACGCAGCGGTAGCGGCCGGCCGGCTGGCGCACTCGTTTCACAAAAAGCTGGGTCACGGCTCCATTAAGGAGGCGTTCGACACCCTGCCGGTTGCCGTTTGCTATTTTACGGACGCAGGGCGGGTGAAGCTGTGCAACCACAAAATGTATGCGCTGTGCCGCAGCCTGCTGGGGTGCGACCTCCAAATGCTTTCCGAACTGCATACGGCGCTGGAGCGCTGCGGCGAACAGGGCGTGGTGACGCAGGCCTTTGCCGGGGAGGGGATTTACCGGTTTCCGGACGGGACGGCTTGGCGCTACACGGAGAACTGCGTGGCGGTGGGGGAGGAGCGCTACACGGAGGCGTTGTTTTCCGATGTGACCGACCTCTGCCGCAGACGGCTGGAGCTGGAGGAGCAAACGGCGGCGCTCCGGCAGGCCTCCCACCGTATCCGGGAGCTTTCCCAAAACGTACAGGCCATGACAAAGGAAAAAGAAACCCTAAACTATAAAACTTGGCTGCACAACCGGATGGGGGAGGCGTTGGTGGCCTTCCGACAGTGCATTCGGCAGCGCAGAAGCCTGGAGGAAGTGGCTCCGGCGGTGGAAAAGCTGCGGAAAACGGTGCAGCTTTTTGCCAACAGCGCCGAAGGTGAGGCGGAGGACGGCGGTTGGGGCGAGCTGGTGTGCGATGCCTCCGTGATTGGGGTAACCGTGGCCTTAACCGGGACGCTGCCCCAAAGCCGGGAGGCCCTGCGGCTTTCCCTGATGGCGGTGCGGGAATGCCTGACCAATGCCGTGCGCCATGCCGGGGCAACGGAGCTGTATGTTGTTGCCGGCGAAACGGACGGCGCCGCCGTTTTGCGTATCACCAATAACGGGGCGGCACCGGAGGAGGAGGTTACCCCCGGCGGAGGCCTGCATAACCTTGAGCGGCAGTTGCTGGCGGCCGGCGGTAGCCTGGCCGTGCAATCCGCCCCCGTTTTTGAACTGACGGTAACCATTCCCCTGTAAGGAGGGTGTTTTTGTGAAAAAGGTGCTGATTGTGGACGACCAGCGGTTGCCCCGGGAGAACATGGAAAGCCTGGTGCGGGAAAGCGGCCGCTACGAGCTGGCCGGTTCCCTGCGAACCGCCGAGCTGGCCATTGCCCAATGCGCCCGCCGCCCCGTGGACTTGATTTTGATGGACGTGGTGACCTCCGGCAGCAAGGACGGCATTGAGGCGGCGGCGGAAATCAAACGGGCCTACCCGGAAATCAAGATTATCATTACGACCTCCATGCCGGAGGAGAGCTATGTCCGGCGCTCCCGGGCGGCCGGGGTGGATAGCTTTTGGTATAAGGACGTTTCGCCGGAGGAACTGATTGATGTAATGGACCGCACGATGGCGGGGGAGCAGGTGTTTCCCCGTAAAATGCCGGTTGTAAAGCTGGGCAATGCCGTTAGCACCGACTTTACCAGCCGGGAGATCCATGTTTTGCGCCTGGTGTGCGAGGGCCTGGAAACCGGCGAGATTGCCGACGAGCTGGGCATTTCCGTCCATACCGTAAAGCACCACATCACCAGCCTTTTGACCAAAACCGGCTACGACAACCGGGCCAAGCTGGGCCTGGCCGCCACCAAAAAGAACTTTATCATCCCGAAGCTGTCCGAGGACGACGAGGACGAATAGGCGGGCCGGCCCCAAGGGTTGCCTCCGCTTTAAAAAATTTCCCGGTATAGCACCTTTGGGCGATGTGTGGCTGCCCCGACTCTGCTATACTAAACCCATCGAACACACAAATGGTTCTGCGGTGGGAAGGGGTATGACGGTGAGAGTTGTTGTTGTGGATATGCAAAACCGGCTGTTTTCGGACGCCGTTTCACAAATACTCAGCCGGTTTGATTCGGATTTTCAGGTGTATCAGGCCGAAAGCCCGGATCAGACGGAGGAGCTGTGCATGGATACCCGGGCGAACATCCTAATTATGCAGGTAACGGCCTACGCACCCTGGACGCTGGAGGAGCGGCTCAGCCTCCGCAACTGCGTAAAAAGCCGAGACCCCGCCTGCAAGGTCGTACTGGTGGTGGACGAAACGGTGGAAAAAAAGCTGGCCGACTCTGTGCGCCGGGCCAAAAAGGACGGCTTAATCGACAACTTTATTTACGGGTCGGTTTCTGCCACCTATTTAACGGCTGTAATCGATACGCTGTAAGCGGCTGACAGCCCCGGGCCTTGGGGGCGAGGAGGGAACGGATATGAAGAAGCGGATGGGATATCGGTGGGGGGCCTTGGCGGCAGCCGCACTTTTGGCGCTGGGCCTTACCGCCTGCGAGGAAAAAAAGACGGAGCCCGTTACCGTAAGCCTTTGGCACGTTTACGGCGGAGAGGTGGACTCACCGCTGAATGCTTTGGTGGACGAATTTAACGCCACCGTAGGCCGGGAGCAGGGCGTCCGGGTACGGGTGGACAGCGTTAGCAACACCAACACCATCCACGAAAGCGTGCTGGCCGCCGCCTACGACGACCCCGGCGCCCCCGCGCTGCCGGATATGTTTATCTCCTATCCCAAAACCGTGCTGGCCCTGCCGGACGAAAGCGTTTTGGTGGATTACCGGGACTATTTCTCTCCCGAGGAGCTGGACGCCTTTTTGCCGGAGTTTTTGGACGAGGGAACGGTGAACGACCGCTTGGCCGTGCTGCCCGTTGCCAAATCCACCGAGATTTTGTATGTGAACAAGACCGCCTTTGACCGCTTTGCCGCCGCCACAGGCGCCAAGCTTTCCGACCTTTCCACCTGGGAGGGGCTGTATGCGCTGGCCGAGCAGTACACGGCCTGGTGCGGCAAAAGCTTTTTTGTCCACGACTACCACTTTAACTACTTTCAGGTGGGGGTGGAATCGCTGGGCGAGGACTTCTTTGATGAAAACGGGGTGGCCTTTGGCCCCATGTTCCGGTATGCCTGGACGCCCTATGCCCGGGCGGCGCTTCAGGGCGGGGTGTGGCTGGGGGACGGCTATGCCACCGAGCCCCTGCGTACCGGCGACGCCATCGTATCGGTCGCGTCCTCGGCCAGCGTGCTTTACTATTCCGATGTGGTGACCTACGAGGACAACACCTCCGAGCAGGTGGAGATTATTTCCCTGCCCTGTCCCGCCTTTGCCCAGGGCGAAAAGCTGGTGATGCAGCGGGGCGCCGGGATTTGTACCGCAAGGTCTACGCCGGAACGGGAAAAAGTCTGTATGATTTTCCTAAAATGGTTAACGGAGCCGGAGCGGAATGTGGATTTTGTAACCAATCTGGGGTATATGCCGGTAACGAAGGCGGGCTTTGAAACCTACCTGCCTGCGGCGCTGGACGGGCTGGAGGACCCCATGTACCGCTCTCTTTACGAAGCCTTTTTGCAAACCAGGGAGGACTATACCTTTTACACCCCGCCTCAGCGGGAGGATTATTTGGATTTGGAAACCCGCTTTGAAAAGGCGGTGCGCCTGCGGCTGATGGCAGGGCAAGCGCAATACGCCGAGCAGGGTGCGGAGGCGTTAGACGCCTTGGTGGGCTCCACCCTCGAAGGGTTTCAAAAGGCCTATCGGTAATACGAGTTGACAAGGAGGGATTGCCATGCTGCTGCGTTTCGGGAACCGGCAGACTATGCCCCGAGAGCCAAAGGGCGGCCGCAGTATGGGCAGTCTGTTGTTGCTGTATTGGCTGTGTATGATATTGGCGGCCATGTCCGCCGCCGTGGTCGTTTTGATGCTGACCGGCGTTTTGTCCCGCTCGGAGCAGCAGTTTGGGGAAACGGCGGCCCTACAGCAAAAAAACATTACGGCGCTGCTGACCACCCAAATGGAGGCCCTGACCGCCAAGGGCATTACCTTTTCCGAAACCCTCAGCGGGGGGCTGGACAGCTTTTTGGCCCAGCGGAGCATCCCCTTCGAGACCCTTAACGATAACCCCACTCTGATTACGGAGCTGGAAACGCAGCTGCTGCCCAGCCTGAAAACGGCCATGGAGGGCAGTGCCTGCAGCGGCGCCTATTTCTGCTTCGACGCAACGGTGAACACCTCCCTGCCCGAGGCCCAAACCTCTCGCATGGGGGTATATCTCCGGTACTCCAGCCTGCGCTCCGCCAACCCCAGCGGCAATGTTTCCTGCTTCCGGGGGGCCGTGGATGCGGCCCGGGCGAACGGCTTGCAGCTCCACAACCGCTGGAACCTGGAGCTGGACACCGCCCTTATCCCCGGCCTTTCGCAAACCATGGCCTGGTCGGGCACCCGGCTTTCCGGCGGCTGCCTGTGGACGGGGCGGATTCCGCTGACGGGCACCTGGGAAAACGTAACGCTGCTGTGCGTCCCCGTGCAGGACGGCGGCGGGACGGTTCGGGGCGTTTGCGGCATGGAACTGAGCGATTTGTATTTTAGCCTGTCGCACAATGCCGTTTCCAGCCCCTATGGCGGGTTTGTTATGCTGCTGGCCCCGCTGGACGGGGATACCCTGTTGCTGGATAAGGCGTTGCTGGGCAACACCGAGGGGACGGGCCTGCTGGCCTCCGGCACCATGCAGATTGAGACCGGCAAGCACTACGATACCTTTACCTGGAACGGCCAAACCTATTTGGGCAAGTACCAGGTCATTTCCGGACGGCTGGCGGGAGGGCATCCGCTGGCGGCGGTAACGCTGGTGCCGGAAAGCGGCTACCAAAGCCACGCCCGGGTGGCCCGTCTGGGCTGGACGCTGGGCTTCCTTGCCTTTTTTGTGGGAATGCTGGTGCTGGCGGCGTTTTTGTCCCACCGGTTCTCCACGCCGTTTGTCCGGAAGCTGGAAAAAGCAAAGGACTGCGACGCCGTTTGGCGGCCCACCGGCATTTGGGAGATTGACGAGCTAACAACCTATTTCCACAACCGGCTGCAGGAGAACGTTTCCGAGGACGCTTTGCCGTCGCAGGTGGAAAGCCTGATTACCGGGCTGATTGAGCGGTCCCGGGGCCTGACGGGGACGGAGCGGATTATCCTGCGCTACTATGCGGAGGGGTATACCATTAAGGATATTCCCAACCTGCTGTTTATTAGCGCCGGGACGGTAAAGGGCCACAACAGCCATATTTATAGTAAGCTGGGGGTGGATTCCTATGACGCCCTCAAGGCCTATCTCGATGTTTTAAAGCGCTGCGGCCGGCTGGAAGAGCTGCTGCAGGCCGGAAAATAATCCAAGCGAAATGCACAAGCGGAATTCGTTCTGCTTGTGCATTTTGTCTATGACTTAGGCCTGTTTTTGGGGTTTTCCTAAAAAAATAGGCCTTGGGCCTATTTCTTTTCCTCTAAAAATTTGTTGAAATAAAGCTGTGAGTACATACCCGACATATCAAGGGGACGAGGAAAAAAGGGCCGCCGCGGCATCGGCTTTGGGCGGCAAAAACGAGCCGAACCGGAGATGTTGTTAGGCTATGGGTCTAGAAAGAGAGGAGATTTTTGCGATGAAAAAGTTTTTGTGCTTACTGGGTGTGGCGACGTTGAGCCTGTCTTTGGCCGCTTGCGGCGGTACGGGCAACAAGGATAACCAGGGCGGCGGCCAATCCACCGTGACGGAGGAGGACGGCACGGACGGCGCCGAAGAGGACGGCATGGAGGAAGGCACGGACGGCGCCGAGGACGGGATGGAAGACGGCTCCGCCGACGGCATGGAAGAAGGCGGCGAGGCGGAAGAAGGCTTTGCCGAAGGCCAGAGCGGCGAAGGCCCCAAAACCATTTTTAACAGCCTGTTCTCCGTGGATGTCCCGGAGGGCTTAACCTACGAGCTGTATAGCTGGTATACGTCGGAGGACGACGATAAGTTTGGCACCTATGTTATCGACATTGGCGAGGCCGACTCCTACGGGAAGGGCGTCCGGCTTACGGTAACCACGCAAAGAATGATTGACTCTCTGGAAGGCGCTGCCGAGGAGTGCAAGCGCATGAACGATTTTAGCGGCTCGAAGGAGACAATCCCCGGCGAGGACGTGGTCATCAACGGAGTGACCTATAAGACCATGCACATTGTGGGGGAAAAGGACGACGACAAGCTGTTCTATGTAACCTATTTTGACAGCCATAACGAGACCGAGAAGAGCGGCGACGTGTATGTGGAGATTCGCTCTACGGAGGTCAGCATGTTTAGCGTTCTGCCCATGAGCAACGAACTGGTACAAGAGTTTATCAACAGCTTGGTACTGATTCAATAATAAGGTAGGCAACCCAACGAAAAGGCACAAACCCCCTGCCGCCAGGCCATCCCCCATTCCGGCGGCAGGGGGGGACTATCGATTCTGAATTCCCGGCTTGGCCGGAATCGGAAAAGGAGGAGGAGAAAGCATGAGACGAGTCAGGAAACGTTTTATGGCCGGGTTGGTGAGCCTGATTATGGTAATCGGACTGCTGCCGGCCTTTACGCTGCCCGTTTTCGCCGCCTACGAGGATGGGATGGAATGCGAAAACTGCGGTCACTATCACTGGGACTCGCACTGCTGCGGGGTATGCGGCATGTGTTCTTCGGAATGTGATGACGACTGCTATGAGGAAACCCACTGCATCGAATGCGGCGATTGCAAGGCCAACGGCAACATTGTCTGCGACTGCGGCTATTGCTACAAGTGCGCCAAGGAACTTGAACCGGAAAAACACTGCGATTATTGCGGGGAAGAGGACGACGGCGCCATATGCATGGAATGTGGCTATTGCAGCGAATGCGTGAACGAGTTTGAGGTCCATTGCTCCGTCTGCGAGGAGTGCGTAGCCGGTGGCCTGAATATGTGCGAAAAAACGCACCCGGGGGGCGATACGGACCCCCACTGCATCGGCGAAAGGGACGAGCTGGTTTGCTCGGAGTGCGACGGCTGCTTTTTTGACAACGAGGATGAGTTCTGCAGCAACTGCAATAAGTGTTTAAACTGCATCAATAGCAAAGGGGGCCACTGCTGCTTATGCGGCGCCTGCCCCAGCGATGAATGGCCCTGTGACGATGTTTACGAGGAAGCCGGCGAAAACCTTGTTTGCGAGACCTGCTGTGTTAGCCTGGGTCATCACTGTAGCGAATGCTATGCGCACGTTACCATAGAATCCTACGAAGGCGTAGAGGCCTGGTGTCAAACCGGCGGCCACGGGACCCATTGCGCCAGCTGCGCCGAGCTGACCTGGTGCGAGGGCTGCGACCAGTGCTGGGAATGCGCAGGCCTGGAGCAATGTGAGGAATGCTATCTGTGCGAAGAATGCTGCCGGGCAAATACGGAAAGCGCAAACTGCGACCACGACTATTGCGTGGAAAGCGATGAGTACGAGGAGCATCTTTGCCCGGATTGCAGCAACTGCCCCGGCGACGACCCCTGTGAAATCGAAACCTGTGGCCGCTGTGCTGCCTGTGCGGCGTCGGAGCATTGCGAGCACGACCGCTGCCCGCACGACCCGGACTGGGAGTATGAGCACGTTTGCCCTGCTTGCGGAGAGTGCTTTTGGAGTGACGAACTTTGCGAAGCCTGCGGGCTTTGTGCGGATGATAATGAGCACTGTGAGGAGCATGAGGTTTGCCCGGAGGACGCTAGCGCATGGGACGCCCACGCTTGCCCGAACTGCGGCGACTGCCCCGGCCAGGATGACCTTTGCCCCACCTGCGGGCTGTGCAAAACCTGCGCCGACCATTGCCCCCACAACAAATGCAAATACGCCCCCGACTTTGGCGATGGCGATTCCTGCGACTGTACCCCTTGCCTCCATGAGCACAAGGGCGACAGCTATGAAAAGAACCGGCAAGGACACTGGAAGATTTGCCTCGACTGCGGCCTCCATGTTGACCGGGACACCCATACCGCAGGGGAACCGGTGCTCAATGCCGAAGCGTCTACGGCGGATCTCGATGTTTTCGATATCCCCTGCGAGGTCTGCGGGTATCACATGGTTACGTACAAATGCCCCAAGGGCGAGGTGCCGGCCCATATGCATCGATACGACATGAACGGGTATTGCACCGTATGCGGCAGCAAGTCCGACGGTAAGCCTTATATCATCCGCCAGCCGGAGGACTATGTAGGCACAATGCCGAAGGGCGGGAATGAGGATGGGATTAAGGTACGCTTCTCCCTGCAGGCCTATGGCTCCGGTACGTTGAGCTATCAATGGTACAGCGCCAACGGCTCCCCGTTGGCCGACGGGGGTGCGGGCGGCTGGGTTTCTGGCACAACGACCCCCACCCTCACCGTGGTCATTCCCGAAGACGCCTGTAAGGAGGACTATGAGTTTTACTGCGTGGTTTCCAATGCGCTGGACAATGTGCGCAGTGAAACGGTTGGCCTGCGTATGAAGCACCGCTACACCGCGAATTATTCGGTGCCGAAGCTGGATATACACGGGAATGTGATAACCATCAATTTGTACTGGGCTAGCGGAGGCACCTATTCTGGCGAGCCGGTGTCCGATTGCCACATCCTGTCCTGTGAGGGCTGTGGCGAAGCGAAGCCCGGGGCAGCGCCGCAATGCCACAGCTACGGCGAATGGGAGACGAAGCAGGAGCCCAGCCCGGCGTATCGGGGCATTAAGACCCGGAAGTGCCGGATTTGCGGCTATAATCAGTATGTAACCTTCGACGACCACGCATGCAGCTATGTGGTTAGAAACGATGATACCCATCACTGGGAAGAATGCAGCACTTGCGCCAAGAAAATACCGCTTAAGAATGTGGACCTGGATAAGCTGGGCATCGATGAGGCAACCTATAAGGAAGCCCACTATTACGGCGATTTTGTGCGCACCGTGGAGCCGACCGAGGATGAGTTTGGCGAAGAAGAGGCCCGGTGCGTGCGGGAAGGCTGTACGGCGACCGTTACCCGTCCGGTCCAAAAGAAGCCCCATAAGCACGAGTACTTTACCATGGAGGAATATTATGACATTCCGACGGGGACGGATCCGTACCGGTGGGAGTATGAGAAGGATGGCGAGGGGAACCTTACCGGCGGAACCCTGTACGTTACGCGGGGAGGCAACGAGCTGCAGGTCTTTGGCGCCAATGTTTCTCACCATTACTTCTACTGTAAAAAACCGGGCTGCAACAAAAAAGGCCCGGCGCGCCGTCACAGAATGACAAGCTGGATTGCGGATTTGCCGCCCTCCGCCACGGAGAGCGGCTCTGCCAAAAGCGAGTGCCTGGATTGCGGCTTTGAGCTTAGAAAAGCGCTGAAGATGGGCAGCTATCCCATCATTGTGGAAAACGGCGTAAGCTTGAATACGGCGGGCCAGGCGGTGGCCGGTGGCAGCGTGGGCGATACCATCCGCATTCAGGCCAAGCAAATCCCGGGGAAGAGATTCCTCCGGTGGGATACGCTTTCCGGCGGGGTTGCCGTTGCCGAACCGAATCAGGAAGAAAGCTCCTTTGTTGTGCAGACGATTACGCCTCCGGCAGCAAACGCTCCGTACACGGCGTATTTCATCCATGTGAAAGCCACGATTGGCGATTGCCCCCACGATGGCGGCCGAACCACCGGCGAAGAGATCCCCGCAGGCTGTGAATCCTACGGGAAAAAGGGCGACACCCTGTGCGACATTTGTGGCGAGGTGCTGGAAGTGGGCTCGGAGACGCAGCCCACGGGCCATGCGACGGAAGATCTTTGGGAGATTGACGCAAGCTCGGTTACGGTCGGGACGTGCCAGCTCTTTGGCAATACCGGCAACCGGATTTGCCCCTGGTGTAACCAGATTATGGCAAAGGGCGAAAAGACCCCGCGGGTACATGCCAACACGACCCTGAGCGGCGTTATCGCCCCCACCTGCTCCGCCCGCGGCTACAGCGGCGATAAAATGTGCGACGATTGCGGCAAAATGGCCGAAAAGGGCCATGTTGTCGATAAGCTCCCCCATAGCTTTGGGGAGTGGAGAATCCAGAAGCCCGCTACGGCAACCGAGCCCGGGAAAGAGGTTCGGGAATGCAGCCGGTGCAGCGCTAAGGAATACCGCGACTTTACACCCGGCGTTGCCGTAACCGGCGTTACCCTGAACAAAAACGAGCTGGCCCTGTACGTGGGCCGCAGCGAAACCCTTTTGGCCAGCGTTGCCCCCAGTGACGCCGCCAATCAAAACGTAAGCTGGACGTCCTCGGCCCCGACCATTGCGGCGGTGGACGGAAACGGCAACGTAACGGCAAAGGCCGAAGGAACGGCGACCATTACCGTAACCACCGAGCAGGACGGCTTTACGGCAACCTGCACGGTGTCCGTGACCGAGGCTCCGCCCCGGGCACTGACCGGCATTCGCATTACCACGCCGCCCCAAAAGACGGCGTATACCGAAGGCCAAAGCTTTGACGATACCGGCATGGTTGTGACGGCCGACTACAATGACAACACCGAGGCCCCCGTTGTGACCTATACCTACAGCCCGGATGGGGCGCTGACGACGGCCGATACCCAAATCACGGTTTCCTACCGTGAGGATGGCATTACCATGACGGCGGTACAGCCGATTACGGTTCAAAAAGCCTCCTCCGGCGGCGGCGGTGGTGGTGGCGGCAGTGCAGCAGCCCGCTACACCATTACCGTAAAGGCCGCCGAAAACGGCAAGGTAACGGCTGACCGGGCCAGCGCACCCAAGGGCGCAACCGTTGCCCTGACGGTCCAACCCGACGAAGGCTATGTGCTGGACGTCCTTACCGTGCGGGACGGCTTAGGGAAGAAGGTAGGAATCGCCAAGGAGGGCAACAGCAAGTATACCTTTACCATGCCCGGTTCCGAGGCTACGGTAGAGGCCAGCTTTAAGGCTGCCGTCCCCGGGGTGAAGCCGCCGGCGGAAACCGAAAAGCCTCCGGTTGCAACGACTTCCTTTACCGACATCCCGGCCGGGGCCTACTACGAGGCGGCAGTGCTTTGGGCGGTGGAAAAGGGGATTGCCAGCGGTACGACCGCCAGCACCTTTGACCCCAACGGCGTTTGCACCCGGGCACAGGCCATGACGTTCCTGTGGCGGGCTGCCGGTTCCCCGGCGCCCAAGTCCAATACGATGCCGTTCACCGATGTTCCTCAGGATAGCTACTATTATAAGGCCGTCCTGTGGGCCGCTGAAAACGGCATTGCCAAGGGCGTTAGCGCTACCACCTTTAACCCCCAGGGAACTTGCAGCCGCGCCCAGATTGTGTCCTTCCTGTGGCGCACCAAGGGCAGCCCGGTGGTTAGCGGAGGCACTGCCTTCGGCGATGTGGCCAGCGACGCTTACTATGCCGTTGCGGTGGCCTGGGCCGAAAAGAACGGCATTACCGGCGGCATCGGCGGCGGGCTGTTTGGCCCCGACAACGATTGCACCCGGGCTCAGATTGTTAGCTTTATCTATCGCAGCATGAAATAACCTGCGGCAATGGGCCGGAGGGCGGGAAACCGCCCTCCGGTTTTTTATTATTAAAATCCCACAGTTTTTTTCGGTTTCGTATGTGCATTCTGTCTATGCCAAGGGCCTGTTTTTGGGGAAACCTGCAAAATACAGGCCCTTGGCCTATATCTTTTTTCCGTAAAAACTGATAAGCTAGCGATAAAGAAAGAAAAGCCGCAAAAAATCTGATGGAGAGGAGGGCTGGAACATGAAGCGGGCCATGAAGGAGGCGTTGAGGGACTGCTCCACACTCGAGGAGTTCAGCTTTCTCATCCGATGCCAGGAGTGCGGTAGGATATGGCGCAGCAAGCCCGTCCGCTTTTCCGGAGCCGGGATTACACCGGAAACGGAAGGCAGGTGGACGCTGTTCCGCACGCTGTATGAGCGGGAACGGCAGGCCGCCCGGGAAGCGGCGGCAGCCGAAGCCGTGGGGGTTTTTAACATTTGTCCCATCTGCGGCAGGGTGGTATGTGACCGCTGCTTCTTGATTTGCGAGGATGCGGACGTATGCACCTCCTGTGCCGGAAAGCTGCAGGTGTGCGGCGACCCTGTGGCCGGGAATGGCTCTTCCCTGTAAGGGCTTTTGGTGAAAGTGACGGATTGATGGATAAGGATTGAATCGGGAATGGAGATGACTCGGAATGAGGAAAAAAAGAAAGGCCAGAAGATGGCTGGGCGCCCTCCTTTGCCTGGCCATGACAATGGGGATGCTGCCTACGGTAGCAATGGCAGCGGGAACGGCTTCGTTCTCCGTTGAAAAGAAGGACACGGCAGGCAACCTGCTGGAGGGGGCACAGTTTAAACTGCAAGCGGGGCAGGGAGGAGCGTTTTATACGGCCCGCTCCCTTGAAAACGGCAAAGCGACCTTTGATAATGTGCCGGATGGCACCTATGAACTCTCCGAAACGGCGGCACCGTTTGGCTACACAAAATCCGACAAAACCTACACCGTTGTGATAAACACATCGACGGCGGGCAGCGAAGTCACCATTTACAAATTCGCAGACGAAGCCCCCGGGGATGGCGGGCTGACTGTTACCCCGGATCCGGGTGTAGGCGGTACCGTGCCGATGAACCCGACGCCGCATCCGTATGGAACCGGCGAAACCATCGTGACCTATTACAATGCAAAGCTCCCCACCTATACCGTTTTGATAAACAAAACGGGCGAGGGCGGAATGCCTTTGGCGGGAGCCGAATTCAGCATGGTTCACGAGCAGGAACAGGTTCCCTTTTTCGGGGAATCCGATGCAAACGGCGTCATTACCTTCGACCTGCCTGAGGGGACATATACGCTCAATGAGACACGTGCGCCTTTTGGCTATCTGCTGATGCAGGAGCAATACCGGGTGCAGGTAGGCGAAGAGCTCCGCTATTGGGGCCCGGAGGGCGGGGATTCCATGCCGTATCCCGCCGGTGGCCTGACGGTGGCCAATACCGAAGAAAGACGTTTTGAAATTGTTCTGCCCATCACCAAAACGGTGGAGCGGCGAGGCACCCATGCGCCCGGCCAGGAGATGTTTACCTTTGAGCTGTGGGTGAACGATGGGGAAGACCAGCATGGGAACCATATTTATCAGCTGGTGGACGAAGCGAATATCCTGACCCAGGGCGAAGGGACGACGGAGCACGAGCTGGTGTTCCAGGCGCCGGAGAGTGTAGCGACCATGGGACCTCTGCTGTTAAAAGAAAAGCAGGGGAACGCCTCCGGCTGGACCTATTCGATGAACACGTACCAGGTCGAGGCAAGGCCCACACATATCATGGCTGCACCGGAAACGGACCAGCAGGGCCCGCACTATGTGTTTCATCTGGTGACGGAAGACGGTGAATGGGGCGAGGGGAAGGACTGGGCGGCCTTTACCAACATCTACACCTACAACGGCCCCAAGGGCATGGATGCGACCCCGGAAAAAACCATTACCGTGCGAAAGACCGATCCGCAGGGCAAGCCGCTTTCCGGCGCTGTCTTTGTTCTGGACAACAGCCGGGGCGACGCCATGTATACGGCTACGACCAACTCCCGGGGCGAGGTTAGCTTTGCCGATGTGGTCGATGGCATTTACACCCTGCGGGAAAACGCTGCTCCCACCGGCTATGTGAAGTCGGACGAGAGCTACCGGATTACTGTGGACGGTTCCCGCATTAGCATGGATGGCAAGGCGTATATGCCGGTGACCTTTATCAACAACAAGGCCGTGGAGCTGAACCGGGATGACCATTCCGTTTTCCTGGTAGGCTATGCCGATGGCACCTTTGGCCCGGACCGCAACATGACCCGCGCCGAGGTAACGGTGATGTTTGCCCGCTTGATTACCGAGCGGATTGCGGCCGATAAAACCTATCCCAATACCTTTACCGATGTACCGGCTACGCATTGGGCGGCGAACTACATTGGGTTTATGCAGCAGTTTGGCGTGGTTGTAGGCTTTAACGACGGAACCTTCCGTCCCGACGCACCGGTTACCCGGGCGCAGTTTGCCGCCATTGCCAGCCGCTTTGAAAAGCTGACGGCCGGCGAGAAGAGCTTTGCCGACGTGCCCAATACCCACTGGGCGGCCAAGTACATCAACTTTGCCGCTACCCGGGGCTGGGTGTCCGGCTATGCCGATGGCACCTTTAAGCCGGAAAATCCCATTACCCGCGCCGAGGTGGCGGCCGTTACCTGCCGCCTGCTGGAGCGGAGTGCCGATCAGAGCTACATTCGCAGCCACTTGAACGAGCTGCGTACCTACAAAGACATGAACGAAAGCCATTGGGCCTACTGGTATACCATGGAGGCCGGAAACAGCCATGACTATACCAAGGCGGACGGCAGCGAAAGTTGGAGCCAGGCCCAACCGTAACCCGTAACCAATAACCGGGAGCCCCCGGCCCCCCAAAGGGCTGGGGGCGGCTTGTCCCCGGATAAGGCAACTATCATCGCAAGGGGGCGTATTATCATGCCGATTACCTTCCCAGCGCTTCCGACAACGCTTGCGGATTTTCGGGCACTGCCTCGACAGACGCCGGAACAGGTCTGTGCGCTCTTTCTTTGTGCATTAAAGCTGTATGTATCGGATAAGGAGGCGGGGGTAGCCGCCATGGACCTCCTGCGGGGCCCGCGGCCCATGACCCCCTATGACGCACAGTTCCTGCGGGACCGGCTGCGGGGCAAGGAATACCTGCCGCTGGCGTACTTTGAGGGGGCTACGCCGGAAAACGGCTACGCACCCACCCCGCCCTATGTGCTGAATGTTTGGCCGGACCCGCGGCCTCAGGACATAGAGCCGGGCTATCTCCGCCTGTTTTTGAAAACGGCGGGGGCGGATGCGCCTCGTCCGGTGAAGCTGCGGCAAAAGCCCTCCACCGGGGAGTGGTTTTTGTGGGAATATTCCAGCGTCCTCAGCGGCATTCGAATCCCGGCGGCCCAAGACCCCTGGGCGTAGGGCCATGAGAAGCCGGAAAGCGGTTGCCGCCCTGCTGGGGCTGTCGCTCCTTCTCTTTTCTGCCTGCGGCGGAAATAAGCCCGCTGTCCCCGCTCCCGGCGGGACAGGCACCGTGCGGGAGGGACAGGGCCCGGCGGACGACGGCCAAAACCCGACGAAGGCACCGGAACAGCCGCTACCCTCCGGTTCCCCGGACGAGGGGGAGCCGATGGAGCGCTTGCGGGGCTTGGGAACCATCCGATTTTTCCTGGAACGGGGCATGGCCCTGCTGGATACCGGCGAGGAGCTTGTCCTCGACGGGCAGGTATGCCGGATTTTTGCTTTGGGGACAGACCGGGACGAACAATTTGTGCGAGAAGAGTACTACGCCTTGGGCGGCGACACGGTGTATACCTACGACATCTTTAGCGATACCTGGGTCGTTGTTACCACCAAGCTGGGTACGCCCGGCTCCGAATACAGCGCCTTGGACTTGATTGGGGTTTGGCGCCGGACCGACGGAGGCGTTGGCGCCGGAAAGACGCCCGTCACCCTGTGCATTGGCTGGGGCCCGGACAACACGGAGCTTATGGCCGGCTATGGCCAAGCGGAGGGGGCCGGCCTGCCGCAGGCCGATATCCGTTTGGAGCTTCAGGAAGAACCGCTGTATGCGGACTGTGCCAATCAGTCCTGGC
>CAKTER010000014.1 GCA_934552695.1 uncultured Eubacteriales bacterium | reverse complement strand
ATACCCGGCTACGTCTGTGGCTGGGTACAGGGATAGGGAGCCTACCAGCTCTTTGTTTTGGTATAAGTCCAGCGTGCCTACGGCGGTATCGGTGGAAAGAGGGGCTTCCAGCACCTCGGGGCAGTTCACCTGCCGCTCCAGCGTGACCGAGCCGGCATCCTTGGGGTAGGTCAGCTTGAGGTTTTCGTTGGTAACCAGCTGGACTTCGCCCACGGAAACGGTTTTTCCCTCGTAGGTCTGCTGCACCGGCAGGGTAAGGGAAAACTCCGAGCCCTGAAATACCGTGGCGGTTTGGTAATTGGCAAAGCCGTAATCAAACAGGTTGATGGAGTCCACGTAGGCGTTGGCGCCGTTTTCTTTTAGCACCACGCACAGCAGCCGCACCCCGTCCTTTTCGGCAAAGGTCACCAGGGTGTTGAGGGCCTCGTTGGTAAACCCGTTTTTGCCCCCCAGGCAGTAGTCGTAGGCGTAAATGGACGGGGGCTTAATCATTTGGTTTTGGGCGTGGATGTACCGGGTTTCGGTTTGGACGTTGGTAGGCGGAATCTCGTAGGATACCGTGCCCATAATGGTCATCAGCTCGTCGTGGGTCTGGACCTCCCGGGCAATCAGCGCCATGTCGTAGGCGGTGGTGTAGTGTTCGTCGTTGTGGAGGCCGTGGGGGTTCACAAAATTGGTGTCGGTACAGCCCAGCTCTTTGGCCCGGGCGGTCATTTTTTGGGCAAAGGCGGCCTGGGTGCCGGAAATGTGCTCGGCCAGCCCGGCGGCTACCTCGTTGGCCGACTGTAAAAACAGGCCGTATAGGCATTGCTCCACCGTCAGCTGTTCCCCCTCCTGTACGGCGATGTGGCTGCTGCCCGGCTCAATGCCGTACACCGCCTCGTGGGAAAAAGTCACCACATCGGTCATTTGCGTGTTTTCCGCCGTTAAAAGCCCGGTCATCAGCTTGGTGATGCTGGCGGGGTAGAGCCGCTCGTGGCTGTTTTTTTCGTATAAGACTTTCCCGGTGGTGCAGTCCATCAGGACGGCGGCCTCCCCCAATACCGGCGGCACAAAGCAGCAAACTACATAAAAAGGCAAGAATTTTATTTGTTTTTATCTTCATGGGCATCTCCCGAAATGGTTTTATAAGTGCGGAAGGCTTGGGAAAGAAAGCGTCCTGACGCCGGGAAAAAATCCGGACGCCGGAGGCGGCTTTGCGAAGCAAAGTACAACTAAGATGCTTTCTTTCTTTCTTTTTTTATGATATAATAAAGCGGTATAGGTATGGCACAGGGCTGGCTTTTTGCACCGAATCCAAGTATACCATAGTTTTTGCGGGGGAACCAGCCCAAACGGGAAGTTTTGCGAGGCAATTTATGAGCGGGGACCGAGGCAAAAAGTGGAACAAAGGCTGGGGATGGCTGCTGGCGGCGGTCTTTATCCTGGTTTCCGGCTGTTGGTATGCCGGGGCCGGCGGCCCCGAGCTGGCGGTGGAAAGGAGCCTGACCCGGTGGGAGGAGCCGGACTATCGCACGGATGTGACCGTGGAGATTGCCGGAGCGGTGGTCCATCCCGGCGTGTATACCCTGACCAACAACGCTACGTTGGGAGAGCTGATTGCCTTAGCGGGCGGCCTTTCCGACGGGGCGTTGGCCGATGGCCTGCGGATGGACGACGCCCTGTTCGACCGGGAAAAGGTGACCGTTCCCCAGACAGGGGAGGAGGCCGGCCCGGTAATCGGCTATCGCAATTTGGCCGAGGAAGCGGCGGGAGCGGCGGAAGCGGAGACCGGCAAAGCCGGGGCTCAGGCCGAAGCAAAAATCAACATCAATACCGCCGGGCGGGAGGAGCTGATGACCCTGCCGGGCTTGGGGGAAACGCTGGCCGACAACATCCTGCGCTACCGGGAGGAGCACGGGCGGTTTACGACCATCGACGAATTGACAAAGGTAGAACGAATCGGCGCAGGCCTGCTGGAGCGCTGGCGGGACCGGCTGGTTTTGGAATAAAAACGGAGGGGATTGCCTTGGCTTACCGCATTTTGGTGGTGGACGATGAAAAGCTTATCGTAAAAGGGATTAAGTTCAGCTTACAGCAGGACGGCATGGAAGTGGACACCGCCTATGACGGCGGCGAGGCGCTGGCCAAAATCCGCAGCAACCAGTACGATTTGGTGCTGCTGGATGTGATGCTGCCGGTGATGGACGGCATGGAGGTGTGCCAGCAGGCCCGGGAGTTTACGCAAGTGCCCATTGTAATGGTCACTGCCAAGGGCGAGGACATGGATAAAATTATGGGGCTGGAATACGGCGCCGACGATTATATTACCAAGCCCTTTAATATTTTGGAGCTAAAGGCCCGCATTAAGGCGATTTTACGCCGCAGCGCCCGCCGGGCCGACGAGGAGGCCGTGAACAAAAACGAGCTGCGGGTACGGGATTTGGTGCTGCACACCGATAGCCGCCGGGCGGAGGTGAACGGCCGGGAGGTGAACCTGACGGCCAAGGAATTTGATTTGTTGCAGCTGCTGATGGAAAATCCCGGTAAGGTGTACAGCCGGGACAGCCTGCTGGATACCATTTGGGGCTTTGCCTATCCCGGGGACGTGCGAACGGTGGACGTCCATATCCGGCGCCTGCGGGAAAAAATCGAAGAGACCCCCGGCGACCCGAAGTATATTATTACCAAATGGGGAGTAGGATATTATCTTGACTAAGCGAATGAGCGAGCGGAAGGGCGGCCTGCGGGGTACGCTGCTGTTGACCTATATCTGCGTGGGCATATTGCCGCTGCTGCTGTTTACCGGGCTGGTGCTTTCCAGCCTGACCAACTACTATACCCAAGAGCGGAAAAAGGAAATGCTGCGCCACGGGAACGTGCTGGCGGGCTACATTTCGCTGTCCGGCTTTTTTTCGGAACGGGACGACTACGACGCCTTAACGCTGGAGCTGGCCCGGGCCGTGGACGATAGCGACGAGGGCTACCGGACGCTGGTGATTTCCACCTCCGGCCGGGTGGTCAGCGACTCCTTCCGGGTGGATCAGGGCAAGACCCTGCTGCTGCCCGAGGTGGTGGCGGCGTTGGAGAACCGGGACGTGGCCAATGTGCGGGCCGATGGGGTTATGTATGCCGCCGTGTCCATTGCCAACGAGGACAACGACCTGGTGGGCTGCGTGCTGCTGTGTACCTCCATGGAGGACATTCAGGCCAATTTGGATAGCGTGGGCCGCACTGTCCGGGTGATTTTGGCGGGCATTTTAAGCGTGGTGGCCTTTATTATGCTGCTGGTTTCCCGGCAAATTACCGAGCCGCTGCGGCAGATGATTGTAGTGATTAAAAGCATGGCCGATGGCCGGCTGGACCAGCGGGTGCAGGTAAAACAGCGCTCCCACAACGAAGTGATGGAGCTGGCCGAGGCCTGTAATACCATGGCCGAAAAGCTGGAGCAGGTGGAAAACAGCCGCCAGCAGTTTGTGTCCAACGTGTCCCACGAGCTGAAAACGCCCTTAAGCTCTTTAAAGGTGCTCAGCGAGTCCCTGCTGCTGGAGCAGGACGTGCCCAAGGAAACCTATGTGGAGTTTTTGCAAGACATCAACTCCGAGGTGGATCGAATGACGGCCATCATCAACGACCTGCTGGCACTGGTGCGGCTGGGACAGGACGAGCCCGAAAAGGTGCTGGCCGATACCGACATGGACGAGTTGATGAGCAGCGTGGTGAAGCGCTTGCAACCCCTGGCCCGGAAAAAGAACATCAACCTGCGGTACGACCTGGTGAAGAATTCCACGGCCCAGGTGGACGCCATGCGGCTTTCCCTGGCCCTGTCCAATCTGGTGGATAACGCCATTAAATACACCCCGGAAAACGGCTCCATTTCCGTTAGCCTGGATGCCGACCATCAAAACGCCTTTGTGACGGTCAGCGACAACGGCGTGGGCATTGCCGAGGAGGAGCTGGATAAGATTTTCGAGCGGTTTTACCGGGTGGATAAGACCCGGGGCCGGGACACCGGCGGTACGGGGCTGGGACTGGCCATTACCAAGGCCACGGTGCTGTTCCACAACGGCAGCATTAAGGTGACCAGCAACGAGGGCGAAGGCACCACCTTTGTGGTGCGGCTGCCCTTGCGGTACGAGCAAAATTAAGTAAGGGGCGTCGTGACGGCGGCGCCCTTTCCCTCTTTCTTTGGGAGGGAGCAGCGACCCGCCTGCGGGCGGAGGAACGGAAGCGAAAACGATGAAGATGAAACGATGGATGGCGGCGGGGTTGGGGCTGTGCCTGTGCCTTTCCGGGTGTAGCCGCCCGCAAACCGAAGCCAAACCGGAAACGGGGCCCCAGGTGGTGGCTACGATTTTTCCGCTATATGACTTTGCCCGGCAAATCTTGGGGGACGATAGCCGGGTGACCCTGCTTTTGTCCCCGGGGATGGAAAGCCATTCCTACGACCCTTCTCCCCAGGACATGATCCGGGTGCTGGAAAGCGACTTGTTTTTGTATATCGGCGGGGAATCCGACGCTTGGGTGGAGCGCACGCTGGAAGGCGGGGAGCGCCCGGCGGGGGCGGCCCTACGGCTGATGGACGCCGTGGAGGCGTTGGAGGAAGAGGAGGTGCCGGGAGCCGAAGGCCGGGGGCACAGCCACAGCCAAGGGGACGAGGATGACCACGACCACGCTCACGACCACGCTCACGACCATGAGGAGGACGGATACGAAGACCACTCGGTGTATGGGGAGCTGGAATACGACGAGCACATTTGGACCTCCCCCCCAAACGCCATCCGTATGGTGGAGGCCATTGCCGACGCCCTCTGTGAGCTGGATCCGGCAGGGGCGGCAACCTACCGGGAAAACGCCGCCGCCTACGAGGAGCAGCTGGAGGCGCTGGACGAGGACTTCCGGGCGGTAACGGAAGCGGGCAAGCGGCACGAGCTGGTGTTTGGCGACCGCTTCCCCTTCCGGTATCTGGTGGAGGAATACGGGCTGGCCTATGCGGCAGCCTTCCCCGGGTGCAGCGGCGAAAGCGAGCCCAGTGCGGCCACGGTGGCGGCGCTGGTGGACCACATAAAGAATAACCACATTCCGGTGGTGTTTTATTTGGAGCTGTCCAACCATCGGGTGGCGGACGTATTGGCGGAAAGCACCGGGGCCCAAACCCGGGAGCTGCACTCCCTGCAAACCGTGACCCGGGAGGAGTTTGAAGCCGGGGAGACGTACCTTTCCCTTATGGAACGAAATTTGGAGCATATAAAGGAGGCCCTGAACTGAAATGGCCTTGTTGCGTTGCGAGAACTTAACTTTAGGCTACGAGCATCAGGTGCTTTTGGAAAACTTGTCGCTGAACGTGGCCGCCGGAGATTATTTGTGTGTGCTGGGAGAAAACGGCGCCGGGAAAAGCACCCTGATGAAGGCCATGCTGGGGCTAAAAAAGCCGATGCGGGGCCGGGTAGTGCTGGGGGATGGGATGCGCCAGACCGATATTGGGTATCTGCCCCAGCAAACGGCGGCCCAGCGGGATTTTCCGGCGTCGGTAATGGAGGTGGTGCTTTCGGGCTGTCTCCACGACCGGGGGCTGCGGCCCTTTTATGGGAAAAAGGAACGGGAAATGGCCCGGGCGCAGCTGGAACGGCTGGGGATTTTGTCCCGGGCGGAGGACTGCTACCGGGATTTGTCCGGCGGGCAGCAGCGGCGGGTGCTATTGGCCCGGGCTTTGTGCGCCGCCAAAAAGCTGTTGGTGCTGGATGAGCCCACGGCGGGGCTGGACCCGGTGGCCACGGCGGAAATGTATCAGATTGTAAAGGAACTGAACGAGGAAGGGTTGACGATTGTGATGGTGACCCATGATGTGGACGGGGCCCTGCACTACGCCCGGCATATCCTCCATGTGCAAAAGGGGCACGTTTGCTTTGGTGACCGGGACGCTTTTTTGCACAACCACCCGCCCTTCCAGTACCTGCTGGCGAACGAGAAGGCGGAAGGGGGGACGGCCCGTGTTTGAGCTGCTACGGGAAATGCTCTCCTATGGGTTTATGCAGCGGGCGCTGGTGGTGGGGCTTTTAATGGCCCTGTGCGCCGCCCTGCTGGGGGTCAGCCTGGTGCTAAAGCGCTATTCCATGATTGGCGACGGCCTGTCCCATGTGGGCTTTGGTGCCTTGGCGGTGGCGGTAGCCTTTAACTGGGCGCCTCTGGCTTTTGCGGTGCCGGTGGTGATGGCGGCGGCGTTTTTGCTGCTGCGGGTGAGCGAAACCAGCCACATTAAGGGAGACTCGGCGGTAGCCCTCATCTCCACCACGGCGCTGGCGGTGGGGGTTTTGGTGGTATCCCTGCGCCGGGGCATCAATACCGATATTTACAACTATATGTTTGGCTCCATCTTGGCCATGAGCCAGAACGACGTGACCCTGTCCGTGGTGCTTTCGGTAGTGGTGCTGCTGGTATTTGTTGTGTTTTACAAGCAGATTTTTGCCGTGACCTTCGACGAGGGCTTTGCCCGGGCCACCGGCACCAAAACCGGGGTGTATAATACCTTGATTGCCCTGCTGACGGCGGTGACCATTGTGCTGGGAATGCGGATGGTGGGGACGCTTTTAATCTCCAGCCTGGTGATTTTCCCGGCGCTGACGGCCATGCGGGTGTGTAAGCGGTTCCGCACGGTGACGATTACGGCGGCCATTGTTTCGGTGGTTTGCTTTATGGCGGGCCTGTTGGTTTCCTTTGGGGCCGGGACCCCGGCGGGAGCCAGCGTGGTGGCGGCCAATGCGGTGATGTTTGCGATTTTTTCGCTGGCAGGACGGATTCTCAGGAGGGATTGACATGGCAAAACTGGAACGGGTGTGGCTGGTAGCCCACGAGGACGCCTATTGTGCCGGGGCCGAAATTTTGGCCGAAAAACGAAAAAATGGGCCGCCTACGGCGTTTCACTGGCTGGAGCGGCAGCTGCAAAAGCTGGGGATTTCTCCGGAAGCCGCCGCAGCAGGCCTGTGCTGGCGGGTACAGGGGCAGCAGGCCGGCCCCGTGTGGCGGCTGGGCGCAGATTTGATGGGGGAAAACGGCCCGGCTGCGCTAGTGGTTTTGCTGTATTTGACCCGGTTTGTGTGCGAAAACCCCGGCCGGCTGGCCGGCGAGCTGTTGGTACAGGCCGTTCCGGCGGAAGAATTTTTGGCTCCGGAGACCCTGCGGCTGCGGTTGTCTGCACAGCGGGAGCTGGGCCGGGCTCTGTTCCTACAGGAGGAAAGGCTGGCTGCGGTGTGGGAAAGCCTGTACGGCCCCGGAACGGCGGAAACGCTTCTGGGCCGGAACCGGGTGCTGGAGGCGGGAATCCGAAAGTGGGGAGACGTGACCGGCGACGGGAAGCCCGAGGAACAGATGGAGGCGGGGGTCGCCATGACCTATACGCTGGGGGCCTTGTTGGCCGGGCTGGAAATTCCGGATTGACAGAAACTGACAGATAAGATAAAATTTTAACAAGAGATGAATGGGGTCGATGAACCATGAATATCGTATTGTTGGAGCCGGAAATCCCCCAAAACGTAGGGAATATTTCCCGCACCTGCGCCGTTACCGGGGCGGCGCTGCACCTAATCCGCCCGCTGGGATTTTCGGTGGACGATAAGCACCTAAAACGGGCGGGACTGGATTATTGGCAGTATTTGGACATTACCTATTACGATAGCTTTGCCGAGTTTTTGGAAAAGCATCCCGGGGCCCGGGTGATTATGGCTACCACCAAGGCGCAAAAAACCTATACCGAGGTGGCATACCGGCCCGATGATTTTTTGATGTTCGGAAAGGAAAGCGCCGGGATTCCCGAAGAGATTTTGGTCAAAAATCAGGAAAACTGTGTGCGGATTCCCATGAAAGGGAACCTGCGGAGCCTGAATTTGTCCAATTCCGTAGCCATTGTGACCTATGAGGCCCTGCGCCAGCAGGACTTTTTGGATTTGCGGCAGGAGGGAAACCTGCACCGCTTGCATTGGGCGGAGGAAAAAGCAGAGGAATAAAAAAGACCGGGGGCCGTTTGCATTCGGCTTTCCCGACGCAATGTGAGAGCGCCACAGCAACACAACGAAACAAATCGCAATACATACAGCATGGACCAGCCACTTGGTAAGGCCCGGCATAGCCGGTTTTGACAGCAGGAAGAGCAAAAGCGAGGAGGAATTGTGTTTTGGGCAAGGGGAAGCAGAGCAGATTTTTTTACGGGTACATTGTGTTGGCGGCCATTTGGGTCATTTACTTTTTTAACGTAGCCACGCCCCTGTATGGGGTTTCGGCCATTAACGCCAACATGGTGGCGGCGACCGGGTTCGATGCGGCAGTGGTAGGAACGGCCGTCAGCATCAGCACAGCCATGCAAGGGGTCACCAGCCCCGTGGTGGGAACGCTGGTGGCCAAAAAAGGGGTGCGCCTGCCGTTGATTATCGGCAGTGTGTTGCTGGTGATTTCCGGATTTTGTTTGGCCTTTTTGCCGGTCACGCCGGCCGGCTTCATTCTGTTTTATGGGGTGATGGTGGGCGCCGGGATGGGCTTTGCCGGGATTTTGACCACCCAATGTACGGTCAACGAGTGGTTTGCCCAAAAAAAGGCGATGGCCATTGCGCTGGCGGTTTCCGCCGGAGGCGTAGGCGGGTTTGTGCTGCCGCTGGTGTGTCAGGCTATTTCCGGCGTCCGCTGGAACCTGGGCTGGCTGTTTATCGGGGCCACCTGCTGTATCTCCGTTATCCTCTCGGTGTTTGTTATGAAAAACAGACCGGCGGACGTGGGGGAAGTCCCCGACGGCCGGGCCTATGCCGAAAAGCACGCCGCTGTCCATGGAACCACAGAGGCGGGGCCGGTGTACTCGCTGGGCAAGGTGTTCCGCACCTCGGCGATTTGGTTGGTTGTAGTCGGGTCGGCCTTGCGGAACGTTTTATATTACGCTACGGTGGGGCACATTGTACTGTACTTGGTGGGGAACGGGATTCCCAACGTGCAGGCGGTGGCAACGATTTCGGTGATGTCTATGGCCAGCCTCATCGGCCGGTTTGTGGCCGGGTTTATTACCGGCAAGGTGCTTAGTGCCCGGATGGAGGGCGTGCTGGCCAACCTGTTTTGCACGGCGGCCATTGTGCTGTTGGTGTTCTGTGGGCAAAGCCTGCTGCTGATGAACCTGGGCGGGGCCCTGATGGGGCTGGGCCTAGGCATGGGCTACATCAGCCAGCCCTTGGTCACCACCGAGTGCTATGGCAAGGAGAATTTTTCCGCCATCAGCGGCTGGACCAGTATCCTCAGCTATGTGGCGGCGGCGGTGGGCCCGCTGGTAGCCGGATTGGCGGCCAAGGCCACCGGGTCGTATGTTATGATTTTTCTGGTGTTTGGCGGGTTAAGCGCTGTGGGCGGTTTGATTATGCTGGGGATTCGGAAGCCGAATCCGGCGGAGCTGGAATAAATCGAAACAGGTTGGGACATGAAAGCAGAACGGCTTGGGTGGAACCCGGGCCGTTTGTTTTTGGCCGGGAATCCGATTTTTAAATTTGACTTCTCTGGAATTTGCGAGTACAATGGGGAGGTCGGAACAGAAAAGAGGAGAAATGGTATGGGATTTTTAACCGATAAAACAGCAATTATCACCGGTGGTGGCTGGGCCGTTTTGCAGGATGGCAGCTGCGGCTCCATCGGGTACGGAATCGCCACGGCCTATGCCAAGGAGGGCGCCAACCTGGTCCTTACCGGCCGGAACGTAAAAAAGCTGGAGGAAGCCAAGGAAGAGCTGGAGCGTCTCTACGGGGTGCGGGTTCTGCCGGTGCAGGGAGATGTGAAGAGCAGCAGCGACAACGAGGCTACCGTGCAAAACGTGGTGGACAAGGCCATGGAGACCTTTGGCCGTATCGATGTACTCATCAACAATGCTCAGGCTTCGGCCTCCGGCGTGACCCTGGCCGACCACACCACGGATCAGTTTGACCTGGCCCTGTATTCCGGTTTATATGCCGCATTCTACTATATGAAAGCCTGCTATCCGTATTTAAAGGAAACAAAGGGCTCTGTTATCAACTTCGCTTCCGGGGCGGGGCTGTTTGGTAATTATGGCCAGTGCGCTTATGCAGCGGCCAAGGAGGGCATTCGGGGCCTAAGCCGGGTGGCGGCTACCGAGTGGGGGCCCGACGGCATCAATGTCAACGTGGTTTGCCCGCTGGCTTGGACGGCCCAGCTGGAGAACTTTGCCAACGCCTATCCCGACGCCTTCAAGGCCAACGTCAAAATGCCGCCCATGGGCCATTATGGGGATGTGGAAAAAGAGATTGGCCGGGTCTGCGTGCAGCTGGCCAACCCCGATTTTAAGTATATGAGCGGCGAAACCATTACGCTGGAAGGCGGTATGGGCCTGCGGCCCTAAGCCGGAAGGCAGAAACGCCCTCATCATAAAAATGAAAACCGGAAAACGGAAACGATGGCGTCGGAGCTATCCTTTCCGTTTTTTTGTTCCCAAGAACGCAAAGCAAGCGGCGGGAAAAGCGATGCTTTTCGATACGCCCCGTATAAAATCTGTCCCAAGGGGCAGACTTTGGCCGGAGGTGGTTGCTATGGAGGTACGGCGGTATGTGAACGAACGGCCGGTACAGCCCGGGGATTTGCCGGGGCTGACCATTGAGAACCGGGAGGTATACCGGTTGTTGAACCGGGCCCGGGCCCGGCAGGAGCGGAATGCGAGGGGGAAGGGGCAAGAGCGGGAACCGTAAAAATACCGGTCTCCCGGAGGGGGCGGCCAACGGGACGAGAAAACGCTCCGCCCTTCATACAAAAAGGCCCTGCCGCAGGCAGGGCCTTTTGCTTGTCCGGAAAAAACAGACGCTGAAAGGGGAACGCTCCCTTTTTGGAACCGGGGAACCGGTTGTTCCCCTAGGCGGTTTCCTGCGGGGCAGGGAAAGCCCGGTTAGGGAGTGGGCTCAGGCCTCGAAGGGCAGGTCGGGCATGGCGTCCAGATTGTTTTGCAGAGGGCGTTTGCCATCCTCTACCTCGGACACAATCTTTACAATGGCGTCGCAATAGGGGGTGGGCACGCCAAACTCCCGCCCGGCCTGCGAAACCACGCCGTTGATGACAGAAATCTCGCACTTACGGCCTTTTTCCAAATCCTGCAACATGGAAGCCTTTCCGGTTTTGGTAGCGGTGAGATTGATGAGCCGGGCAGCGGCAATTTCTTCCTCCGGGGTTTGGTAGGCGGTCAGCGTGCGGAAGTCCTTGCCAAAGATGGGGGGCATAACAATCCCTTGGGCGTTGCAGACCCGTACCACCTCCCGGGCTACCCGGATGGCGCAGATGCCGGCTTTGCCTTCGGCGGTGCCATCGTAAAAGCTACCGGCTACCACGGTGGACATTCCCGAAAAAGCGGCGTTAATCAAGACCTTCGACCAGCGGTCGGCCATCAAATCTTCGCTGATAAACACCGTGCCGGGGCACATGCACTCCAAAATTTTTTGAATCTCCAACAGCTGCGGAGTAACCGGGCCCTCTAACGTCCCCAAATGGAAGCAGAAGTTGGAGGCATCGGTGGTGGTGGTTAAGGCCGACTTGCCGGGGCCCAGCAGGGTGGCGGGCCAGCCCACCGGGGCGCCGTACACCTGGGACCGGGGCCAGTGCTTAGCCACTGCCAGCTCGGGCAAGCCGTTTTGGCAGGTGCAAATGATGGTGTCCTTGTGGCAGTGTGCAATCATTTGGGGGATGGCCGTGTCGTTAAAGGTTTGCTTGGCCATGTAAATAAACAGGTCGAAATCGCCGTTCATCTGGTCGGGGGTGCAGGCCTTGACCGGCACGGTCATTTCCACACCCTCTACGACCGTAGCGCCTTTCTCGTTTAGGACGTCTACGTGTTCTTTCCAGGCGTCCACCATGGTGACATCCAGGCCGGCCTTACTTAAAAAGGCCCCCAGAATGGTACCCAGAGAACCGCAGCCCATAATCGCAATCCGTTGAATCATACACATCCCTCTTTCTGTAATAAAATTGTGTAAAGTGACAAGGGCTTGCAAAAGACGGCGAAAAAATCCGTCACTTTGCTGTATGTTGCCCTTTTAGTATAAGGCATTTATGGCAAAACGTCAATAGTATCGGAAGGCAACAAAGAGGTATAAAAAAAGCCCGGACAAACGTCCGGGCTTGGAATTTGCTGAAAAGATGTTGTAGGTAGGCTCGTAAGCGGTCGGAACTTACGTTGTGTAAAGACCAGTTGTAAAATCAGCCTGCTTGGCCAGTTGTCGAACCTTCAGCAAAGGGCTGGTTCTTAGATGTAGAAGGGCAGGTCGGGCATGGCGTCCAGGTTGTTCTGCAGGGGACGCTTGCCGTCTTCCACTTCGGAAACAATCTTTACGACGGCATCGCAGTAGGGGGTGGGCACGCCAACCCGGCGGCCTTCGTCAGCCACAACGCCGTCGATCATGGAGATTTCGCACTTGCGGCCTTTCTCCAGGTCTTGCAGCATGGAAGCCTTGCCCATGTTGCCGCCAAAGGTCTGGTGGATGCGCTCGCAAGCGGCCTTCTCGCCTTCTTCGGTGGTGTAGGAGGTCAGTTCGTTAAAGTCGATGCCGAAGATAACGGGCAGCTTAACGTTGCTAACAGCGCAAACCCGAACCACTTCCCGGGCAATCCGGATGGAGCAGGTAGCGGCCTTGCCGGGCTGAACGGTATCGCCAAAGGTGCCGTTCAGAACGGTGGACATGCCGGAGAAAGCGGAGTTAATCAGAACCTTGGACCAACGGTCGGCCATCAGGTTTTCGGTGATGTGTACCTTGGGGCACATGCACTGCAGAATCTTCTGGATTTCATAAACCTGAGGAGTTACAGGGCCGTCCAGAGTGCCCAAGTGGAACTCGAACATGGGGGCATCGGGAGAGCAGGTCAGGGCAGACTTGCCGGGGCCCAGGAAGGTGGCGGGCCAACCCACGGTGGCGCCATATACCTGAGAATGAGGCCAGTACTTGGCTACGACCAGCTCGGGCAGACCGTTCTGGCAGGTCATGATGATGGTATCCTTGTGGCAATGCTCGACCATCTGGGGAATAGCGGTGTCGTTGAAGGTCTGCTTGGCCATGTAGATGAACAGGTCAAAGGTGCCTTCCATCTCGTCGGGAGTGCAGGCGGCCTTGACGGGAACCGTCATCTCGACGCCCTGGGTTACGGTAGCGCCGTGAGCCTTCAGAGCTTCTACGTGTTCTTTCCAGGCGTCAACCATGGTGACGTCCAGACCGGCTTTGTTCAAAAAGGCGCCCAAAATGGTGCCCAGAGAACCGCAGCCCATGATAGCAATACGATTAATCATACAACATCCTTCTTTCTTTTCATAGAGTCGAATGGCAGCCGCAGGCACTTTGCTTTGGCCCCAGTCTTTTTTCATTATATAGTGGCTTAGGCAAACCGTCAATCAAGCAAAATGAATAAAGAATAGGATTGTGCATTTTTACCAATGGCGCAGGACGGGAAGAACACGGAAAAAGGAACAAACAAAAGGGCGGTGGGGGGCATAGGAGGAGAGAAATGTGGGCATGCTTACCAAAAACGGGGGTTTAGGCCCACAGCGGAGGGATGGCGCCCAGGCGGAGGAGGGCTACTCCATCGAGGCCCAGCAGGAAAAGCTGATTGCCTATTGCCGGGCCAAGGAAATTGCCCCCTGGGAGCTGTTTGTGGACGGGGGCTTTTCGGGCAGCAACCTGGAGCGCCCGGCCTTGCAGCGGCTGCTGGAGGAGGCCCGGGCCGGGCGGGTGTCCCATGTGCTGGTCTACAAGCTGGACCGGCTGTCCCGCAGCCAGAAGGATACCCTTTACCTCATCGAGGATGTGTTCCGGCCCAACGGGGTGGAGTTTATTTCCATTAACGAAAGCATGGATACCGCCACGCCCATGGGCCGGCTGATGGTGGGGATTCTTTCGGCCTTTGCCCAGCTGGAGCGGGAAAACATCCGGGAGCGCACCCGGATGGGGATGCGGGAGCGGGTACGGCAGGGGTATTGGATGGGCGGCGGCAAGGTGCCCTTTGGCTACGATTATAATGCCGAAACGGGGACGCTGGTTCCCAATGCCGATGCCGATACGGTGCGGGAAATGTACCGGCTGTACCGGGCGGGATACTCGGCGGATAAGATTGCCGGGCTGCTGGGGTTCCGGTATCCCCGGCAGGTGTATCAGATTCTGCGGCGGGAAAGCAATGTGGGGCAAATTTCCTATAACGGCCAAACCTATCCCGGGCGGCACCGGCCGTTGGTGAGCCGGGAGGAATTTGACGAGGTGCAGCGGCTGCTGGCAGAGCGGAGCCGTCGGCCGGCGGACAGCTCCCCCCATTTGCTCACCGGGCTGGTGGTTTGCGGAAAGTGCGGGGCGGGGATGCGCTACCAGAAATGGGGGAAGGACGGGCACCGGCTGGTGTGCTATTCCCGGGACGGCAGCAAGCCCTATTTGGTGCGGGACCCCCATTGCGACAATCCCCGGCCAAGGGCCGAGGAGGTGGAGGCGGCGGTGCTGCGGGATTTGTTTGCCCTGAGCCTGCGGGCCGAGGCCCCGGAGGGCGGGACGGCGGAAAAATCGGCCTGGGAGCTGCTAACGGAACGGCACAAAACCGAAACGGGGCGGCTGCGGCGGCTGTACCGGCTTTATGCCGACGGGGACGACACCCTGCTGGGGCTGATTGAGGAGCAAAAGCGGGAGCTGGCGGCGCTGGAGGAGCGGATGGCCCGGGAGCAGACGGAGGCGGCGGAAAGCCGGGCCCGGGCGCAAAGATGGGAGCAGGCCCGGGGGCTGGGCCGGGAATGGGAGGGGCTGGCCCTGCCGGAGAAAAAGGCGGTGCTGCGGGCGCTGGTGGAGAAAGTGGTGGTCACCGGCGACCGGGTGGATATTTACTACACATTATAAGGAAGAAATGGATGAAAGAATGCCGGGGTTGTTTGCTGCATTTCTCCCGGTGGGGGTCGTGCCCATGATTATCGGAGAAATTCGGCGGTATCTACGGGACAACAACGCCATCCGGGTCAGCCGCTCCGTACGGGATACGGCGTATAAGGCCCTGCAAATGCGGGAAAGCCTTCAAAACCGGCTGGGACGGGAGCCCACGGTGCCCGAGATTGCCCGGGAGCTGCAAAAAGACCCGGCGGAGGTGCGGCAGGCTCTGGACGCCATTCAGGACACGGTGTCGCTGTACGAGCCGGTATTCCGGGACGGGGGCGACGCCCTGTATGTGATGGATCAGGTGCGGGACGAGAAGGAGGGGGAGGGGGAATGGGTGGATCGGCTGGCGCTGGATAAGGCCATGTCCCGGCTGGGAGAGCGGGAGCAGCATATTTTGGCCCTTCGGTTTTTTGAGGGAAAAACCCAAATGGAGGTCTCGGCAGAGATCGGCATTAGCCAGGCCCAGGTGAGCCGGCTGGAAAAAAACGCCTTGCGGCAAATGCAAAAATATATGTAACAGAAAAAACAAAAAAACGGAGGTAAAAACACACAAAGCCGGGGGCTTTGAGAGGAATCGCTCAACAGATAGAACAAAACTGCACGAACAAGGGGATAAACAGTCGGCGGCTCCGGCCGGGGAACCCCGGGGCTGGCCGTTGCGCTTTGCCCCAAAAACAGGTATACTAAAAAGGAAAGACTGCGTTTCCAATGGATAAGGAGGCTTATCATGCTGAATAAATAAAATATTGACCAGTTGCAGGTGAAGGGGCGGCGGGTGCTGGTGCGCTGCGATTTTAACGTGCCCATGAAGGACGGGAAGATTACCGACGAAAGCCGGATCACGGCGGCGCTGCCCACCATCGAAAAGCTGTGCGGCGAGGGCGCCCGGGTTATCCTTTGCTCTCATATGGGCAAGCCCAAGGGGGCGATCAAGCCCGAGCTTTCGCTGGCCCCGGTGGCGGTGCGCCTGTCGGAGCTGCTACACAAACCCGTGGTGTTTGCCAAGGATGACACGGTGGTGGGCGAAAACGCCCGGGCCGCTGTGGCCGCCATGCAGGACGGGGACGTGGTGCTTTTGGAAAACACCCGGTTCCGGAAAGAGGAGGAGAAGAACGACCCGGTCTTTTCCGAGGAACTGGCCTCGCTGGCGGATGTGTATGTAAACGACGCCTTTGGCACGGCCCACCGGGCCCATGCCTCTACCGCCGGGGTTACCGCCTATGTCAAAGAGTCGGCGGTGGGCTACCTGATGGAAAAGGAACTGGAGTTTTTGGGCAATGCGCTGGACGCCCCGGAGCGGCCTTTTGCGGCGGTTTTGGGCGGGGCCAAGGTTTCGGATAAAATTGCGGTGATCGATAACCTGCTGAACAAGGTGGACCTGCTGCTGATCGGCGGCGGCATGGCCTACACCTTTTCCTATGCCCAGGGCGGGCAGGTGGGGGATTCCCTGCTGGAAGCCGACAAGGCCGGCTATGCCCGGCAGATGATGGAAAAGGCCAAAGAAAAGGGCGTGAAGCTGCTGTTGCCGGTGGATACGGTGATTGCCGACCGGTTTGCCAACGACGCCCAGACCCAAATTGTCCCCGCCGGGGAGATTCCGGCAGGCTGGATGGGCATGGACATTGGCCCGAAAACCCGGGAGCTGTTTGCCCAGGCTATCCGCACCGCCAAAACTGTGGTGTGGAACGGGCCCATGGGCGTGTTTGAAATGGAGAACTTTGCGGCGGGCACCCGGGCGGTAGCTCAGGCCATGGCCGAAGTGCAGGGAACCACGGTGATTGGCGGCGGCGACTCGGCGGCGGCGGTGAACCAGCTGGGCTTTGGCGATAAAATGACCCACATTTCCACCGGCGGCGGGGCCTCGTTGGAGTTTTTGGAAGGCAAGGAGCTGCCCGGCGTGGCGGCGGTGCAGGATAAATAAGGAGGAACCATGGGGAAGCGTTTGGTAGCGGGGAACTGGAAAATGCACATGACCCCCCGGGAAGCGGCGGCGCTGGCCCGGCGGCTGACGGAGCAGATGGGCGCATGCGCCTGCGACGTGGCCTTTTGCGTCCCGGCCATCGACCTGCCGGCCGTGGCCGAGGTGCTGGCGGGCACACCGGTGGCGCTGGGGGCCCAAAATATGTATTTTGAGGACAAAGGCGCCTTTACCGGGGAGATTTCTCCGGCCATGCTCACCGAGGTGGGGGCCCGGTATGTGATTTTGGGGCATTCCGAGCGGCGGCAGCTGTTTGGGGAGACCGATGGGGCCGTGAACCAAAAGGTGAAAAAGGCGCTGGAAGTAGGGCTTGTGCCCATCCTTTGCTGCGGGGAGACCCTGGAGCAGCGGGAGGCGGGCGTGACCCCGGAGTGGGTACGGATGCAGCTGAAGCTGGGGCTTTGGGGGCTGACGGCGGAGGAAGCCGCCCGGGTGGTGGTGGCCTACGAGCCCATCTGGGCCATCGGCACCGGCCGCACGGCTACCCAAAGCATTCGGGTTTTGTACGGCGGCAGCGTGAACGCCGGGAATTGCCACACCCTGTTTGCCATGCCGGATATTGACGGCGGGCTGATTGGCGGCGCCAGCCTAAAGGACGAATTTTTAGAGCTTTTAAAGCCCTGACAACGGGGGAGAGGTATGAGCAAGAAAACAACGGTTTTATTGATACTGGACGGGTTTGGCATAGGGCCTGACCAGCCGGGAAATGCGGTACGGGCGGCAAAAATGCCGAATTACCAAAAGCTTTTGGAAAAATGGCCTCACGTCCGGGGCTATGCCAGCGGGTTGGACGTGGGCCTGCCGGCGGGGCAAATGGGCAATTCCGAGGTGGGGCATCTGAACATGGGCGCCGGGCGTATTGTGTATCAGGATTTGACCCGGATCACCAAGGCCATTGAGGACGGGGACTTTTTCCAAAACCCGGCCCTGTGCCGGGTGATGGACGGCTGTGTGAAAAAGCAGAGCGCCCTGCACCTGCTGGGGCTTTTGAGCGACGGCGGCGTGCATAGCCACAACACCCACCTGTATGCCCTGCTGAAAATGGCAAAGGAGCGGGGGGTGCAGCGGGTGTACGTCCATCCGTTTCTGGATGGCCGGGACGTGTCCCCCACCTCGGGAGCCGGGTATCTGCGGGAGCTGGAGGAGACCTGCCGGGCGCTGGAAAGCGGCGAGGTCGCTTCGGTGGTGGGCCGCTACTACGCCATGGACCGGGACAACCGGTGGGAGCGGGTGGAACGGGCCTATGAGATGCTGACCCGGGGCGTGGGAGAAGAAACCGGCGATTTGGCGGCGGCGGTGGAGGCTCACTATGCCGCCGGAACCACCGACGAGATTATGCCCCCGCTGGTGAAAAAACGGGGGGAGGACGCCCCGGCGGCTACCAT